>JBCCZF010000077.1:0-8560 GCA_039188035.1 Bacteroidota bacterium
GGCCAATTCGGTGATTTCCTCCTTATAGCCAGCAATGTTAAAGGCCAGGTTCCAGTTAAAGTCCTCGTTTTGGATTACATCCCCGTTGATGCTGAATTCCACCCCTCTAGTAGACGTAGATCCAATATTTTGAAAGACATCTTCATAGCCTGAAGTTGGAGGTAGGTTTCGATTCAAAAGCAAATCCTCGGTTTTGGTGGAGTAATAATCAAAAGTACCTGTGATACGGTTATTGAACAGACCGTAATCAAAACCCACGTCTATGGTCTTGGATATTTCCCATCCCAAAGCATCGTTGGGAATGTTTTCCAAGGCAAACCCAAAAGCTGGATCTTCTCCAAATGCATAGGTGGAAGGTCCTAATGTTCCCTGCGTTTGAAAGGGATCCACAGAAGTATTGCCCACTTCCCCATAGGAAATACGTAATTTTAAATCGGATAAGGTTTCGTTCCCCAATAAGAACTCCTCTTGGGAAACGCGCCATCCGGCAGAAACCCCTGGAAAATAGGCCCATTTATTACCGGGGGCCAAACGGGAGGAACCATCCGCCCGAAGGGAGGCCTGGAACAGATATTTGCCGTCAAAATCATAATTGACCCTGCCCATAAAGGAGGCCAATCGCCACTCTTCCAAATAGGAATCGGCTATCTGTGCACCCCTCGCCGTGGAGAGGTTATAAAAAAGTTGCTCTTCATAGGGAATAATGTTTACTTCTCCCTCATAGGTTTCCTCTCTTGCACTCTGAATACTTTGAAGGAGGGTTACCCCAATATTGTGCTTATCCTTTATTGTGGTATTATAGTTTAGGATGTTCTCCAAGGTGTATCCAAAATTCTGGGTGTTCTCCGTGAGGGCATCTCCTGGGCCACCCCTGTTGGCGTTGGTAAAGCTTCCTCTAAATTGTCCTCTTCTAAGGTACCGGATATCCGGTCCAAAATTGGTAGTCCATTTGAGACCCTCGGCCAGGTTGATATCCAAATATACCGGTACAAAAACCCGGGTTACCTTACGTTCATCAACATAGGCCCCGGGCACCAACTCGCTTAAGGGGTTGGTTCGGATACCGTCATTGGTGGGCAAAAATATAGGGTCTCCATTTTCGTCAAAGGGCACACCTAAAGGGTTATTGGCCAAAGCCTCCCCCATCACGGCATTGGATCCAAAATTTTGAATGGAATGGGAAACTGTAAAGGACAATCCTACTTTAAAGATATCATTAATACGATGGTCCAGATTAAGTCTTCCCGTAAAACGTTCAAAGTCCATGGTACTGATAATACCCTGCTCGTTAAAATAACCTACCGAGGCATTGAAGTTGGTTTTTTCAGATCCCCCGCTTACACTTATTTGATGATTGGTCTGCCAACCATTGTCCAGGACCAAATCCAAATAATCGGTGGAGCGGCCCAAGGCCAACGACTCTAATTCAACCGGATCCAGGAAAACCTGCTCGTCCGTGGCAAAAGGGCCGTTCCATCGTTCGGCATCCGTAGTCCCTATTCTTCTGGACTCGCGTTTTAGTTCGGCGAATTCCTCCCCGTTCATCATATCTACCAAGCGGGTGGCCGAGGTGACCCCGTAATGACTGCTATAACGCACTTTGGTGTCCTCCCCAATACGGCCCCGTTTTGTGGTAATCAAGATGACCCCGTTGGCACCCCGGGAACCGTAGATGGCTGTAGCTGCAGCATCCTTTAGCACATTCATACTTTCGATATCCTGTGGGTTAAGGTCCGCTACGGCTTCATTACCACTGATCTGTGGAATCCCGTCGATGACATACAAAGGGTCGTTATCTGCAGAAATAGATCGCCTACCCCGTATCCGTACGGTGGAGTTTTGTCCGGGCCTACCCCCATTGGCCTGAATATCTACCCCAGCGACTTGCCCCTTGATGGCATCTACACTACTGGAGGTTGCTATTTTTTCAATGGATTCGGCGCCAATAGTGGATATAGAGCCGGTTACTTCTCCCTTCTTTTGGGTTCCATAACCCACAATGACAACCTCTTCCAACTGGGAGGCATCCACTTCCATATTCACATTGATGGTAGACCTCCCGTTCACGGCAATTTCCTGGGAACCGTAGCCCACATATCCGAAAACCAAAGTGTCATCAGGCCCGGCATTGATGGAATAATCCCCATCAAAACCCGTGACCACGCCGGTAGCGGTTCCTTTGATAACAACACTTGCACCGGGCAAGGGAGAACCGTTTTCATCGTATACAACACCGGTTACCGCTGCTTGAGACGTTTCGGCAAAACCATCAATTTCATCCATGTGGTCAAAGGCCAGCACGGTGTTTGGCCCAATAAGGCACAACATAAGGATGCACAATGCACTTCCCCATTTAAATAGTATTCTATTTGAGTATCGTTTTTTCATTTCATATAATCATTTGGTTGAGGGGGTTCTGGTTTTTTACTATTGGGTTTCTGTAAATAATGCTTTCTTGTATTGAAAGTCCCTTCAAGGATCTTTATTCCTGTATATCATAATTTTCGTTGTTAGATTATCCTAGGACATTACGGATTGTCCATTTCCAGATCCATTTCGTGGGGAAACCTGCGTCAGGCCTTGGCCTATGCGGTAATCAATCTTTTTTCTTACAAACGTTAACGTACACAATAATTACGTTAACGTTACCGAATATAGGTATTCATTCTTTTATAAAAAAATTAACACGTAAAATTATTAACAATAAAACCCGAATAGCATAATATTTTAACTGTTTTGATGATAAACTGTAATTTTTTATTGTGTCAAAATGGTTATTTGTCATACAGCCATATTCCGGAAGAGCTAGTCGTTCAATTCCTCTCAAAAAAGACGATAGCGAATATGGCCATCCCCATGATGAATACCAAGTCGTAAACGGGTGTACCGCCCCGGGAAGCTAAAAGGGGAATGCCTAGGTTCTTTCCTCTCCAATCCAAAGCCGGGCTTACTCTTTATATCCTTCATGATACAACCACCAAAATCCCAATTTGGAAAGTACCGGAGGTTTTAGTCAAAGGGACAGGGTAAGGAATGAATCTATCTAGGAGTTGATACCGGGACCACCCGGTATTGGTATAGGTCCAAGGTAAGAACTATAACCTAGGGCTTCCACCTATCGTATTTGATAAAAGTTTGCACAGCGGTACCCTTTGGGAATTAGAAGCGACCCTTGATTTTAAACCCCAACTTCATCGTAAACTTCTGTTGAAGCCCACCAGGTGGAGCCTTATGCAAATAGAAGAAGCACAGTTAATGAGTACCGGTACGATACAAAAAATCAAGCACATAGACATCTACTTGATGCTTAAACAAAATTCCTTGTGCGTTTCCATGGTCATTATAAATATTTCAATCATTTCTTCATTACTCTAAAAAAAATTCAACAAAAGAAAAAAAGTCCAATTCATTTTACGAAATCATAAATACTTTTAAAATCGAAATACTAACCATACTTCTCATTATGAAACTTTGTTTAACAAAGGTCTCCCATTTCATAGACCGGCTCGTAGCCCTAAAAATTGAAAAGGCCTTCCAAGATTCCATCTCAGCAATCGTTGTATTACGGCACAATGGCAAGGAAACACAGATTGAAAAACGCTGCTGGTTGCGATTTCTAAAAATCCATCTCCTGAATGAACACACCAATATCCTTCAACTCAATGTTGCAGAAAGGAGGGTATTGGATAGCGGCCTTTTTCTAAGGATAATGATGGTCTGTAAAAGGGATTCCGGAAGGATCTACTTTTCCGAAGTTTCCGTTAATAGTATTTGGTGTGATCAAAAAATCGACACACTTAGTTATTCAATTGATCAATTCTAACGTAAAACCGAAGTTATGTTTTCAAAGTTCCCCCCACATTTTTGCTTGGCCATAAGTGCCATCCTTTTCCTTCTTTACTCCTGCAAGGATACCATGTCCACACCGGAATACAAGGACATTTCCTTTTTCAAAATTAATGATAGCGGAGAGCTTGTGCGCCCCATAGATTACAGGGAATGGGTTTATGTAGGCACACCGGTAACGCCCAATGACCTAAACAATGGAAAGGCACCCTTTCCGGAAATGCATCATGTTTACATAGATCCTGTGAGTTTTGAGTATTACAAAAAAACCGGGGAATTCCGGGAGGGCACCATATTGATCAAGGAACTTGTAAGCGTTGGGAGTACCGCTGCCGTTAGCGGAAACGGATATTTTGCAGGCGAATTCATCGGCTTGGAAGCTTCGGTGAAAAGTGCCAAGTACTTCCCTGATGAGCCGGGAAACTGGGCTATCTTTAGCTTTACCAGTCCCTCCGACGGA
Source organism: Bacteroidota bacterium (assembly GCA_039188035.1). GTDB lineage: Bacteria > Bacteroidota > Bacteroidia > Flavobacteriales > Flavobacteriaceae > Ulvibacterium. The sequence continues at coordinate 4,307 of JBCCZF010000077.1, forward strand.
CAACTAAAAGCAACTTCCCCACCATTTCCCACGAATAAATGCAACGCCTGCCACGAGGCCAATGCAGCGGATGATTTTGTATTTACCCAGTATTACCCTGTCCTAAGAGCGGCCAAAGGTGTTGGCGAAAATGTGATTCCGGAAAACACGGCAAAAAGAATGGCCTCAGAGGAAATGATGGAAATGCGGGAAACACAAGCAATGAGCCAATGGGATGCCACGGTGCCCACCCCGGATGTGGTCTTGGAAATTCCCTTGGAAAGAGAACAACTTTTTACGTATCTGACTGCCGGGAAATATAAGGCCTATACGAACCAGGAAAAAGAATTACACCCATCCTTAGGGCCCCATCAACGTTTAGGTCTTCCTGTAAAAGTATTTGTCAATGACGTTTTGGCCAGTTCATTAAACCAAGGCAATGAAGAACACCCCAAGGGATCTGTTATGGTGAAAGAAATGTACACGGAAAACAATGAGCTATCGGGCTGGGCCGTAATGGCAAAAACCCAAGACAAAAGTGATGATGGAAAGGGTTGGTTCTGGTATGAGTTAACGGATCCCAAAGATGCAGATATGACTTTGGCCATGGGGAACGGCGTTGTAGGCTGTATCGGTTGTCATTCCATAGGAAAGGACATGGTTCGATCCCATTTCCCTTTTAATTAGAACCTGTTCAAGTTTTATCCCTCAGTTTCGTTATGGCGCTTCCCGCCTTGACCGGAACGCCCGCCTGAACGCATTCGGGCAGGGGTAGGTTTTCGCGGCCATCGCTGCATCGGGCTCCTTGTAAAAGGCCAAATCATTGGCCTTTTCACTCGGCCCTGTTACAAAAATGCGCATTTTGGCGCTGCCAAACGCCGCTTTTTAAGCCTCTCGCAATAGCTATCAGGAGGCAAAAAAATAGCCTATAACAATTCCGATAGCTATCGGAACTAAAAACAAAATTTAAAAAGGCCTTTAAAAGATAACCCAGTACACATTAACCATTACACACTATACTATGAAAAATCAGACGAAATTACGGATTACCGCCCTGCTTGGCGCAGTTCTGTTGGTTTTCTCCTGTTCTCCGGAAGGAGGTAAGGACAAGTACAAGGATGTTTCCTATTTTACGATTAACTCAAACGGAGAGCTCGTTAGGCCTACGGATTATAGAAGTTGGGTCTTTGTGGGCACCCCTGTTACCCCCAACGACCTGAACAACGGCAAGGCCCCCTTTCCGGAAATGCACAATGTGTACATTGATCCCACCAGTTACGCACATTATAAAAAAACAGGGGATTTTAGGGAGGGCACTATCCTGATAAAAGAGCTTACCAGTGTGGGAAGCAAGGTGGCCGTTAGCGGAAATGGCTATTTTATGGGGGAGTTCATAGGACTGGAAGCATCTGTTAAAAGTGCAGAATATTTTCCTGACGAACCGGGGAATTGGGCCATTTTTAGTTTTACGAACCCAACTGAGGGAACCTTGAAGGCTACTTCCCCTCCATTTCCCACGAATAAATGCAACGCCTGCCACGAGGCCAATGCCGCAGATGATTTTGTGTTTACCCAGTATTACCCCGTACTAAGGGCCGCCAAGGGTGTAGGTGAATCCATTTCCCCGGAAAATAGCGCGCAGCGGGTGCCTGAATAGAGAAATTTTAGCTGTCCATCTTTATTTTCCAGGGTTTGGCACTCTTTTTCAAGAGACTGGAATTCCTGGGATACGTAAATGCACAAGCAATGAATATGTGTAGTTCCTTGCTTATGCCCCAGGATACTATTGCCCAATTAAACCGTTAAAAATGTATCGATTGTTTTTCTTTACAGGCATTTTAATTGCCTTACCACTTCATTTGTTCGGTCAACAAAAAGAAGATACGGGTCATCATACCGGTGCCGGCTTTGAGTTGGTGGTCTCGGGAACCTTCATTCATGAACCTAGTTCTTCCCACGTAGATCCCTTGACCGAAATCCACCTCACGTATTGGATAAATCACGCATGGGCATTCGGGGCGGGATACTCCTTTGTCTTTGAGGAAGAAGGTAGGGTAGGAAACGAAGTTGCGGCCTTGGTAAGTCATAAGCCCTGGCCTTTCCTTACGTTGAATGCGGGCCCCAGCTTTGCCTTGCCCAACTCGGAAAACCACTTGGAACTATCGGCATATCTGGAAGGAGAGGTCAATCTTAGAATTGGGAAAAAAGGACTGCACACAGGGCCGGTACTCGGGGTATTACAGGGCGAAGAATTCAGATGGTTTGGGGGGATTCACCTAGGCTATGAATTCTAAAAACGTATGATGCAAGATAAATAAAAATACATACTTCATTTAAACCAAATAACATGAAAAATCTAATAGTACTTTGTCTCGGTATCATGGGTATATGCCCATGGATTACCAATGCCCAGAATTCCAATTACAACACACCATCATTTACAAAAAAGTCAAATGCCAAGGATATGGGGGCCTTGTATGTGGCCACCAACAAAACAGACCAAAATTCCGTTGTGGCGATACGCCAGCATACGGATGGAAGTCTCATTAAAATCGGGGAATACGCTACAGGGGGCAAGGGAACCGGAAATATTGAAATCTTTGATTGGGGATATGATCCCACCCATCCATTGAAAGATGGGGTAGACCCCTTGATCTCTGCCTACGGAATTACAAAAACGATGGATAACAAATACCTCTTGGCCGTAAACTCCGGAGATGCCAGCATCAGTTCCTTTACGGTACAACCGGACAAAAGTCTACAACTGAACAACGTAGTCGCGGCCACCGACAAACACCCCTTAAGCATAGCCACGCACAACAATACCGTTTTTGTGGCCAGTTCTGGGGACAATAGTGGCAGTGTTTCCGGATACCGATTAGATGATAGGGGAAAGTTGAGCCCCATAAAGGGTTCCACTCGAGAGCTTAAGGCGAGACCCTCTTGTGTGGCTTTTACCCCAGATGGAAAATTTATAGTGGTAAGCGAATTGGCCACTGGAATGATCAAGGTGTTTAAGGTGATGAGGGATGGATCTCTTTCGGAAAATCCGCTTTCCAGTATTGCTTCTCCCCATGATAAGGACGAGGGAAGATGGTTGCCCATCCCGGTAGGTTTCGATATTGTCCAAAAAGGGAACAAGCACATTATCTTAATATCCGAGGCGCGTTTTTTGGACAATACGGGTGGGTTAAGGGAAGAAAACGGTAAGGTTCCGCAATCTCCCAAATACTCTTGGCAAACGGGATCTTCCTCTTCGTACGTGCTGGATCGCAAGGGTCGGATACGTCTTGTTTCCGGTGATATCATGACCGGAAACGGAATGGAAGGCGGTCAAATAGCCAATTGTTGGGTAGAAGCCTCTCGCGACGGACGAACCTTATGGGCCGCCAACGCCCTTTCCAGCTCCATTTCTACCTATAAAATAGAGGAGGATGGAACACTATCCCTAGTCCTGGAAAAAGCATATAAAAAAGAGGATGAGTCCTTGTTTTTCAGTGATTTATATCTCAGTATGGATGGAAAGTACTTGAACCAACTTATCGGAAACAAAGGTGCCATACAAGTTTTTGAGGTACAACCGGGTATTGGTTCCAAATTGAAGTCCTTAGGTATGTATTCCGAATTCGGAATTCCCGAGGTTGGGGCGTACGGATTGATTTCTCTTTAAGGATTTTTCGATTCTAGCGGCGAGTCCCATAAGGAAATCCAAATTTTTACCTTATGGGTGAGGGAACTAAAATCCGGGCAAGGCATTTGGCACACAACTTTCAAAAGAAAACCAAGGTTGGGCATACAGACCATTCTAGAGAATACGGTTCAACGCATCCAATCCCATAAATCGATAATCCATAACAACACCTAGGACTAGTGGGCAGGCTGCGGTAGTCATTGGATTACTTTCACTCCTGTAGGCAAACTGGAATTATCCATGGAGGTCATCATCGGGTAGTCCAAAACCTATGGATCGATTTCCTTTTCTGTCTACGGTTAAGCCAAATGTTCCCTACCTGCATCCAGATCCTTGCATGGCAATCAATTCTTAAGCATCCGGAGCAAATTCCAAAGTATCCTATTCTAAAAAATTTACGCCCAAATATCCGATGCCTTCATATGAATTAGGGATTTCCGAGATAAGGAAAAGCACAGTTACCATGATAATATGCGGATGGGTGATGGTCGAAAAAAGCTTGGGAATATACTGCAAATTGGTGTATTTCAAACCTATATGCAAGCAACAGTACCGTCCAAAGGCATCTAAAATAAGGGTGAAAC
>JBCCZF010000078.1:0-8539 GCA_039188035.1 Bacteroidota bacterium
ATTGTAACCAATGTGTGGTAGTATGCCCCACTGGAATCGATATTCGGAATGGCACCCAGTTGGAATGTGTAAATTGTACCGCCTGTATCGATGAATGCGATACGATCATGGAAAAGGTAAACTTGCCCAAAGGCCTTATCCGATATGCCAGCGAGGACGAAATTGTAAAAAAGGAAAAATTTCGTTTTACCCCCAGGCTAAAAGGGTATAGCGGGGTGCTTGCCATTTTAACGGGAGTTCTTGTAGGCATGCTATTTCTCCGTAACGACCTGGAAGCAACTATTCTGCGCTTGCCCGGACAACTTTACGAAAGAAAGGAGAACAACATAATCAGCAATGTTTACACCTATAAGCTGGTAAACAAAACCACGGACACTATCAATGATGTGAGCTTTAAGCTTCTATCCCACCAGGGAAACATTGCGCTGGTCACCCATGAAAACTTTGAAGTTCCCGCCCAGGATTTGTCGGAAGGCACGCTGTTTATTGAAATTAACAATACGTTTCTCAAAGGGGACAGGGACAAACTAAAAATAGGGGTTTATAGCGGCAATGCCCTTATCGAGACCACTACTACGCGGTTTTTGGGGCCACGAAACTATAATTGAAATACGATGCGAAACACGTAGTACAAAAGTAGAAAGTAGAAATACGAAAATAGACAAGCATGAAAATCAATTGGGGAACGGGAATAGTACTGGCATTTATCGGATTTATAGGTTTTATCCTATTCTTTGTGGTTCGGATGAATATGGACCAACGGGCCGATCATGATCTGGTCACGGACGAATACTACCAAAAGGAACTGGCCTATCAAAAGGAAATCGATGCCGAGACCAATACCAAGGCGCTTCGGGAACCCATTCAACTGCAAAAAACGAAAGAAGGCCTCCTGATCCAATTTCCCCGATCCATGAATACCCAAAACATCAAAGGAACAGTGTCCCTATACAGACCATCCAATAAACACTTGGATTTTGACTTACCCATACGTCTATCCAATACACATTTGCTCATACCTGACAATCGTTTGTTGGATGGTCGCTGGGACATTAAACTCTTTTGGGAATATGGGGGGAAACCCTATTTGTATAAGGAAAGTATAACCTATTGAGAAATCGCAAATGCACTGACTAGCAGCTAAAATCCAAACCCAAAACAAACATGTTTCTATCGGCGATCATACTCGGTTTTATGGGAAGTCTACACTGCGCGGGCATGTGCGGCCCCATTGCCTTTATGCTGCCCGTGGATCGGGGGAGCCCCTTTAAAAAAGCCCTCCAAGTATCCCTGTACCATGTAGGCCGTCTAACGGCCTATGGCCTTATTGGCCTGCTATTCGGACTTTTGGGCAGGGGCCTGTACGTTTTTGGGATGCAACAGAAATTGTCCATCGGTATCGGGTTGCTTATGATCGGCCTGGTCCTTATCCCTGCGGGACTATTGCAGGCCAATACATTGTCCAGGCCCCTGTATAAGACAATCTCCAAGGTAAAGATGCTTTTGGGCCAAGAGCTTAGGAAAAAAAACCCCGATACCTTTTTAACCATCGGTTTCCTCAACGGTTTCCTGCCTTGTGGGTTGGTATATATGGCCCTTTTTGGGGCTATAGCCATGGCCGGGGCCGTTCAAGGCGCCCTGTACATGATTTTGTTTGGTCTGGGCACGGTTCCCCTGATGACCACGGCCGTTTATTTTAGTGGGCTCCTAAAAGGTGTAGTAAAACAGCGGATTCAACGGCTTATTCCGGTATTTGTATTTCTAGTAGGACTCATCTTTATCATCCGCGGACTTGGCCTCGGTATCCCCTACCTTTCCCCTGAACCAATCAACCAGGTGGTTACCTCCCAGATGGAATGTATGGAATAACGTATTTGGTCTTGCCATCCCCTAAGAAGGATGGTATCTTGCAACTGTTTATTACAACCAAAGACATGGAAATACCTAAGCGTTTTTTTATCATGGGATGTCTTCTGATCCTAAGTTCCAATTGTAACCCTAAAAAAGTAGCAAAAGAGGAACCTTGCGCTCCGGAAAACATCGCTTACCAATGGGGCGAAATGGCCCTTATCGCAACCGCAAAAGACACCGAACGCTTCAAACCCAGGCCTACGATTACTTCCCGCTATCTGGGGCTCATTTTCGTTTCCATTTTTGATGCCTGGTCCCGGTACGACGCACATGCCGTTCCCGTTTATCTCAACAAGGTAGCGCGCAGGCCAGAAGGGGAAAGGAGCCTAAAAAACAAGGAAATCGCCATAAGTTACGCTGCTTTTGGGGCCATAAAGGAGTACTACTATTCGGATACCGCCCTTTTCCGGGAGTTTATGGAAAAACTTGGACTAGATCCGGACAACAATTCCCTGGATCCCAAAACACCCGAAGGCATTGGCAACTTGGCGGCCAGGGCGGTCATTGCCGCGCGAAAGAACGACGGAAGCAATCAATACGGAACCCATGAAGGCTCCAAGGGTGAACCTTATTTTGACTACACGCATTATGCCCCGGTAAACTCCCCGGATAACAACAAGGACATCAATCGTTGGCAACCCAAGTATTTTTCGGATGGAAAGGGCGGGCAATATGCCCCGGGATGCTTAACGCCCTATTGGCAACTTGTTGAACCCATAGCACTGGTATCCGCTGATCAATTTAGGCCGGGACCACCCCCTATGGTAGGATCTAAACAACTGGAAAAAGAGGTTTTGGAGGTCATTGAAATGCAGGCGAACCTTAGCGACTCGGAAAAGGCCTTGGTAGAGTTTATGCGGGACGGCCCCCAATCCGTGCAGCAAGCCGGCCATTGGTTAAAGTTTGCCCAGGACGTTTCCCGTAGGGACAAGCACACCTTGGATCTGGATGTGAAGATGTACTTCCTTACCGAAGTAACCGCCATGGATGCCTTTATCGCTTCCTGGGATTCCAAGATGTTCTATGATTATGCCCGGCCCTATGCCCTGGTTCATGAGTACTATGAGAATCAGCTCATCCAGGCCTGGGGCGGCCCCGGCAAGGGCATGGTGGAAATGCAAGGCGAACAATGGAGGCCCTATTCGCCCGAAACCTTTTTGTGCCCGCCCTTTCCCAGTTATGTCTCCGGACATAGTACGATTAGTGGGGCCTGTGGCGAGGCACTTCGCCTCTTTACCGGGGACGACCATTTTGGGGAAGAGGTGGAACTAATCCCCGGTGCGCTCACCGAAGTGGATCCAAAATACTACGGCGAACCAGTGACCTTAAAATTCCCCACCTTTACGGAAACCGCTAATATGGCGGGGATATCCCGGGTTATGGGCGGTTACCATATTCAGGCAGATAATGTTGCCGGACTGCAATTGGGAAGGGACGTCGCTTCGGAAACCTGGAAGTTTTATCTACGCCATTTGGGGAAATAGGCACTAGGGGAGTCTAAGGAGTTCCGAACACCTTTGGACAATGGTACTGTTTTGGCATTGTTCTTTTACAATGACAAATAGACCAAACAATGAGCAATATCATATTTCATGTAAGACTTCCTTAGGAACTTTGTGCATATCCATTTTATACCAGTTCCCATTTAGAATTGGGCCAAAATAGGGGCAGTCGCTTTTTCCCGTACCGAAGCCGTATTCTTTTTTCATAGCAGGGCTGCGGACAAAGAATACAATAAAGGTAAGGGGAAAATGGACAAGCATATCGGCTCAATTCTAAATGGGAAATGGTACTACTTGGGAGCCGTATTTAAGCAGATGGGTTTACTCGTGTAGGGAAGTGGATTTCAAATATGTGCAAAGAAGACTTGAGACCTTTGCAAAACGGATTTGGCAAAGGGCTCAGCTTATTAAAATCCCAATACATGAAAATAGTATCCCTAGAAAAGGCCATAGCCTTGGTAAAATCCGGAGACCGTGTTTTTCTTCAAGGGGCCGCCATGACCCCCAATACCCTGATCAATGCGCTTTGCGAACAACGGCACAAGGAATTGGAAAACGTGGAGATTATCTCCATCCATACGGATGGGGAAGTGAAATACGCCCTGCCCCCCTACAATAACGCCTTTACGATAAACAGTTGTTTTGTTGGGGGCAATGTGCGAAGGGCCGTAAATACCAATCAGGGCGATTATATCCCCATCTTTCTCAGTGAAATCCATGTCCTGTTCCGCGAAAATATCCTGCCCTTGGACGTGGCCATTGTGCAGGTTTCGCCCCCGGACAAACATGGATTTTGCTCCCTAGGGGTATCCGTGGACGTGGCCTTGCCCGCCATACAGACCGCCAAAAAGGTCATTGCACAAATTAATCCCCAGGTGCCCCGGACCCATGGGGACGGAATCATACACAGGGACCATATCGACTTTGCCGTAGCAGTTGACATGCCCATACATACCTACGCTCCCGCGCCGCTATCCGAAACCGATCGTTTGATCGGCAAGCATGTGGCGGGATTGATCGAGGACGGGGCCACCTTGCAGTTGGGCATAGGTAGTATTCCCAATGCCGTAGTGGCCAATTTACACAACCACAAGCGATTGGGGGTACATACGGAAATGTTCTCGGACGGTATTTTGCCCCTCGTGGAAAAAGGGGTGATTACCGGCGAGGAAAAAGTGCTAAAAAGGGGGAAAATCACCACAGCTTTTGCCGCGGGTTCCCAAAAACTCTACGATTTTATCGATGACAACCCCTCCGTACATTTCAAGGAAGCCGCTTTTACCAATGATACGGCCTTGATCCGCAAAAATCCAAAGGTAACCGCCATAAACAGTGCCATTGAAATAGACCTTACCGGACAGGTCTGTGCGGACAGCATTGGGTATCGCCATTTTTCCGGGGTCGGGGGCCAAATGGATTTTATCCGGGGCGCTTCCCTTTCCCAAGGAGGGAAACCTGTTTTTGCCATGGCCTCCATTACCCCCAAGGGGATTTCCAAGATTACACCGGCGCTCAAAGAAGGTGCCGGGATTACCACTACCCGGGCCCATGTACATTATGTGGCGACGGAGTTCGGGGTAGTGAACCTCTATGGCAAAAACCTGTACCAAAGGGCCAAGGCCCTGATTTCCATAGCCCATCCGGACCATCGGGAAACCCTGTCCAAAGCGGCGCATGAGCGGTTTGGACGCTAGGTATCCCTGGCGATTAAAAAAATACGGCCCCATACCCTTGGACGTATGGCCTTGGCACTGGTTTCGAAACCATAAACGCCGGATTCCGTGACCCAAAAACCGGTTGACCCAAGCTGGAAAAAGATGTACCTTTTCATCTTCAAACAATAGATTGTTTTGAGCTATCTCAAAACAATCCCGCAAAAGCACCATGACGATGAAGAAAGCCCCATCCAGAAGATCATTCCTGAAAAAGGCCTCCCTTGGGACCGCGGCATGTACTTCCGTGCCCTTTATACTATCCGCTTCCGGGAATCAAAACCACTTGATGTACCGGGAATTCCCGGTTGGGACATTCTCCGCGAACGACCAGATCAACCTGGGCCTCATAGGAACCGGCATCCAAGGAATTTTAGATACCCGCACGGCCCTTAAGGTTCCCGGGGTGCAATTGGTTGCCGCTTGCGACCTATACACCGGGCGTCTGGACCGTGCCAAGGAGCTTTGGGGCAATGCCCTTTTTCTTACCCGGGACTATAGGGCCCTCCTAGACCGAAAGGACATTGATGCCGTTATTGTGGCCACTCCGGACCATTGGCATCAAAAAATTACCATTGATGCACTGAATGCGGGGAAAGCCGTATACTGCGAAAAACCCATGGTCCAAAAATGGCAGGAAGGCCAGGACATTATATCGGCGCAAAAAACTTCTGGAAAAATATGTCAGATCGGGAGTCAAGGGATGTCTTCCCTGGGCAATGAAAAAGCCAAAATGCTGTACCAGGACGGAGCTATTGGGGATCTTGTGATGTTGGATTTCTACAACGACCGATATTCCTCGCAAGGGGCCTGGCAATATCCTATACCTCCCGATGCCGACCGCAATACCGTAGATTTTGACACCTTTTTGGGCAATGCCCCCAAAGTACCCTTTGAACCCAAGCGTTTTTTCCGTTGGAGAAATTATAGGGATTATGGCACCGGGGTTGCAGGGGACCTTTTTGTGCATGCCTTTTCTACCCTAAATTTTGTCCTAAGCTCGGCCGGACCGGTACGGGCACAAACATCGGGCGGGTTGCGGTACTGGAAGGATGGTAGGGATGTTCCCGATGTAACCATTACCCTATACGACTACCCAAAAACGGATACGCACGCCGCATTCAACGCCGTATTCCGTATCAATTTTATTGCCGGTAACGGAGGTGGGGGTGGATTCCGACTCATTGGCACCGAGGGAGCGATGGAAGTGGGAGACAATTCCGTAAAACTTACCCGTTCCAAATTGAATAAGGTACCGGGCGATTACTCCATGACAGCCTTTACAGAGGAAATGCAGGACAAAATCCGAAAGGGGTATACCGGTATGGATTTCGCGTCCCGACCAACGGATCTACGTACCGGAACTACCACCTGGGAAGCGCCCAGGGACTACCAAGGCGGACATTACGACCATTTCTTTAACTTTTTTAACGCCATCCGGGCCAAGGGGCCTATTGTTCAAAATCCCGAATTTGGGCTAAGGGCGGCAGGTGCCGCACTGCTGGCCAACCAAAGTTACTTTAAGGAAAAGGCGATCCATTGGGACCCCATTGCAATGAAAACGGTTTAGGTTTGGTACAGGCTCCCTCCTGTAGGTATGGACCGTATACCGGATGTTACTAGCTCCAAAGCCGATCCCAAGCCCGCATCTTGTTCCATTCCGGGGTAGGGGCAAATAGTTTTTCGCCCTTGACCAAGTATTTTTTCACGACTTCCTCGTTGAGCTCTACCCCTATTCCAGGTTTTTCCGGAACGGTAACATAGCCGTTTTCCACGATGGGGCCGTCAAAACCGGTCACTAGGTTTTCCCAATCTTTTTTGTCCACCGCGTGGTGTTCCAACCACATAAAGTTTTCAGTAGCTGCCGCACTATGCACACAACCCAGGAAGGAAACCGGTCCGGCCGCATGATGGTGCATAAAACCTATACCGTGTTTGGAGGCATAGTCCCCGATCCGTTTGGTCTCCAGGATGCCCCCGGCGGTATTTGGGTCGGGATGTACAATATCCACGGCCCGGTTCTGTATAAGCTCCTCAAAACCGCCTTCCAAGCGGTAGATGTCCTCCCCGGTCTGGGTTGGCGTAGTGGAAGATTCCGTAATCTCCCGCCACTGATCGGTATATTGCCAGGGGATAAGATCCTCCATATAGGCGAGGTTATACGGTTCCGCCGCACGTGCAAGTTTAATGGCCTCATTGACCCCTATATGGCCCCAATGGTCCGTACCCATGGGAATGTCGTACCCGATCTTGGAACGCATCACATCCAGGTATTCCATGAGTTTGTCCACCCCCTTCTCGGTTATCTGAATCCGTGTAAAGGGATGTTTGGTCATATTGTATTTTATGGATTGGTGTTGATAGGGGTTATAGGCCGTATCCGGTCCGTTCACCAAGGTTCCCGGAACATCCTTGAGCAGGTTAACACCGATGTCCATCTTCAAGGCGGTGTACCCCTGATCAATGCGCTTTTGCATTCTATTCGCATATTCCACAGGATCTTTGGACACCGTGGTATCGCAATACACCCTTACCTTGTCCCGGTACTTACCGCCCAACATCTGGTATACCGGAACATTATAGGCCTTCCCGGCCAGGTCCCAAAGGGCCATTTCCACACCAGAGACCCCACCCCCTTGACGTCCGTGGTGGCCAAACTGTTTTATGATCCCAAAAAGACGTTCTACATTGCAGGGGTTTTCCCCCAAAATCCGACTTTTAAGGAAGAGGGCATACTCCTTGGCGGCACCGTCCCGTACATCGCCATGACCTACAATACCCTGGTTGGTGTATATCCGAACGATAGGGGTACGGAAGACCACGTCTCCCCCAATTTCCGCAATACGTAAATCGGTAATCTTTAAATCCGAAGGACTGGAGTATCGATTTACATTTTGCGAGGCATAGGCGATTTGATCTCCAATATTGGCGGAAGCCCCCGTAAAACTGGCCAGACTAAGGCCGCCCAGGCCCGCTCTTTTCAAAAAAGACCGTCTTCCCTTGGCCCTTTCATCTTTCTTCATTTGGGTTTTCCCCTGTCCTGGAACGCTCTCTTTGTTGGTGTAGAATTTCATAAGTGCTTTACTATGTTCGTGTAGTTAGGAATACGTAGCCCAATCGAGCAACCCTAATCCTTCCCCAAAATAATCGTAGGATACCGTCCTGAAACAGTGCCATACACAAGTCTCAAAACCGTTCCTAAAATATAAATTTTATTCGGCATCCCTGCTCCTTAAGCCCTTAGACTATAGAATTGTATCAGGATTTGTGTTAATCGTTGAAGTGGATATCATCACGGATGGGAAATAGTATCCAAAAGCGGCAAACCAAAAAAATAGGGCCAACTCGAAATAAGTTGACCCAAATCCCAATTAAACCCCCATGACCAATGGCCCGCATGCCTTGGGCAAGGGC
>JBCCZF010000079.1:0-8500 GCA_039188035.1 Bacteroidota bacterium
CCGACTATGTGGGATATGGAGTTTCCCAACAATGGGAACATCCGTATACGGTACATCATGAACTTGCCGAGGTTTCGGTAGATATGCTACGGGCCACGAAAACACTTTTGGAAGAACTTGCACTGCCCTTTTCTGGAAACATATTCGCCACGGGTTGGAGTGAAGGGGGCGGGGCCGGCTTGGCCCTACATAAATACGTACAGACCCAATATGCCCTTGAATTTACCCTAAAAGCGAGCTCCCTTTTTGCAGGCCCTTACGATTATTTTACCTTCTTCAAGGATATCTTCGCGAATAGTACGTTGGCCAATGAAAATATGTCCATCTACAGCTGGGGAGCTTATGCTATGAATACCAATTCCGAGAAACTTAACCAAAATGCCAATAGCATTTGGAGCTATTCCGTGTCCAATCAGTTGGATGCCCTGGACGTGCCCTCAAATCGACCTGACGCTATCTTTCAAACTGAATTTATACAAAGTATCGTTAACGAAACCGACACGGAATTTATCACAGCGATAAAAGGGAATAGCCTCTTGGAAGGATGGATACCCCAGGGACGGTTGTATTTCCATTCCGGTACCCAGGATGGCATTGTCCCCCATTACAACAGCACCAATGCCCATCAACATTTTGGCAATATAGGTGCAAATTCCACGCTATATGAATATCCGGGCGGGGATCATTATACCCCCCTATACGATTACGTGATTACGACTTTGAACGATTTTAATACGCTTTAAGCGACTAACCATTAATAATTAGAAAAATGAAAAGAAACGAATTTATACAAATGTGTGGGTTATTGGGAATCTCCTTACCCTTTCAGTCCCTATTAGCATCCTGTAGCACGGATGATAATGCCGAGGGCACACCAACGGACTTCAACGGCAAGGTACTGATCATTGGGGCCGGGGCCGCGGGAATGACCGCTGGTCATTTATTGGCCCAACAGGGCATTGATTTTGAAATATTGGAGGCTAAGGACGTTCCCGGTGGCCGAATGCGGCACAATCCCGATTTTACGGACTTTCCCATTTCCCTGGGAGGGGAATGGTTGCATGTGGAACGCGGGGTATTAACGGAAATCGTCAACGATGCCTCGGTTACTATTACCCAAGAGACCACCCCCTATGATCTGGATGTCGATTATGGGATCTTCGCTTCCTCCGGGCAGCGTATCAGCCTTAGTCAAGCTGGATTTACCATTGACCAAAAATTTGTCGGTTCCAGTTGGTTCGGCTTTTTTGAGACCTATGTGCTGCCCTCGGTACAATCCCATATTACCTACAATACCCCCATAAGGGCAATCGATTACTCGGGCGAGCAAGTGGTGGTAACGGATACCGAAGGAACACAGTACACCGCGGATAAACTTATTGTGACCATTCCGGTAAAGATACTCCAGAATGGCTCGGTGGACTTCACCCCTGCCCTGCCGGCTGCCAAACAAGAGGCCATAAACGACATACAGGTCTGGAACGGCTGCAAGGCCTTTATCGAGTTTACGGAGCAATTTTACCCCGCTTTTGTTGCCTATATGACCAATCCCGAAACCGCCGGACAAAAACTCTATTATGATGCGGCGTATGGTCAAAACACCAACAGACCCATTTTGGGATTATTTGCCGTGGGAGTCGAAGCCGACCCCTATATCCAAATTGAGGAAGACGGGGCCCTTAGGGACTATATGTTGGCCGAATTGGATGCCGTTTTTGGGGATAATGTGGCCTCTAATGCGTATGTAAAGCACACCTTTCAAAACTGGAACGCCGAACCTTATGCGAACGGTTCCTACATTGTAGACCACGAAAATTGGAGATTGGTGCGTACCCTGGGCGAATATGTGAACGACACCCTCTTTTTTGCGGGCGATGGGTATACCGAAGGTGAGGACTGGAGCAGTGTACACGCCGCGGCCCGATCAGCCATACGTGCCGTAAGGGCCATAACGGGCTAAGGAACTCATAAAGCATTAAAAAGGGAATATCCCAAAAGAATCCAATTTATTGGGAGTCCTTTACGTTTCAATAGTAATAATTGTAAGATAAATCTTATGAAAAGGATGATATACCGTGGATTCTTGGTCGCCCTATTCCTTGGGTTGTGCCCTATCGGATCCTTTGGGCAAACCCTTTCGCAGACCGTTAAGGGAAAGGTCATCGACTCCGAGACGGGAGCGCCCCTGGTCGGGGCCACCGTTCAATTGATCAGTGATTTTTCGATTGGAAGTATCACGGATGGCCAGGGGTATTTTACCCTAAATGAAGTACCCGTGGGAAGGCAATCCCTAGTATGCCAGTTTTTGGGATATGAAGATTATATTGTTTCGGAAGTCCTTGTGGGTTCTGCAAAGGAAGTGGAACTTACCATTCCCTTATCGGCCAGTTTTAGCGCTTTGGACGAGGTGGTGGTTACCCAAAAAAAAGACCTGACCAAGGCCAATAATGTGCTGGCTACGGTAAGTTCCCGTTCGTTTAGTGTAGAAGAGACCAAGCGTTTCCCGGCTTCCATAAGCGACCCAAGCCGAATGGCCCTGAATTTCGCAGGGGTATCAAACGGCGATGACTCCACCAATGAAATTATCATTCGCGGTAATGCGCCCAACCTACTTTTATGGAAAATAGAGGGGATCGAAGTACCTCAACCCAATCATTTTTCCCAAGAAGGGTTTAACGGTGGGGCGGTAAGCATCCTAAGCACCAATATGTTGGGTAAATCGGATTTCTTTACCGGTGCCTTTCCTGCGGAATATGGCAATGCCCTTTCCGGTGTTTTTGATATCAACCTGAGAAATGGGAACAACAGCAAACGGGAGTACGCCTTTCAGTTCGGGGTTTTGGGTACGGATATCGCCGCAGAAGGGCCCTTTGGAAAAAACTATAAAGGTTCCTATTTGGTCAACTACCGCTATTCCACCCTATCGTTATTGAACAATTGGGTAGAGGTATCGGAAAACAGTGTCCCGGTGTATCAGGATCTGTCGCTAAAGCTGAACTTTCCTTTGTCCAATACCACCACCTTAAGTCTTTGGGGGATCGGCGGCATTAGCGAAGACAATAATGATAACGAGGAGCAGGAGGATCCCAATTTCACGAATACCGAGGAGTTTACCTCCAACACCTATCTCACCGGATTAACGCTCAAGCATTTTTTTAAGGATAACAGCTCCCTCACGGGCATTATCTCCTATTCGGGAAATGGTAGTAAGGATGATAATAGCTTTACCGAGGTGAACGGCCCCTTTGAAGCATCGAATCTTACGGATATAAAAAACAGCTCCCTACGGCTAAGCTTCAACCACACCCGTAAAATAGGAACGCGGTCCACTTTAAAGCTAGGAACAATATACAGCAGGTTGGACTATAGCATAGTTGATCGTTTTATGGACAATGGTGCCACCTCTTCCCTTGAGGAAAACGGTAATGGTACCATGTTCCAGTGGTTTGGCCAGCTAAAGTATCGCTTTAGCGAGTCCTTTTGGGCCACTTTTGGGCTTCATAATACCCACTTTTCCATTAACCAGGATTACGCTTTTGAACCCCGGGCCGGAGCCCAATGGAAAATTGCTCCCAAACATACGCTAAACTTTGGTTTGGGGCTGCATTCCCGCACACAGCCTTTATACCAATATTTTGTAGCGGTACCTGACGGCCTGGGCAATACCACCCAACCCAATCAGGATCTCAAGTTAATGCGTGCCGCCCATTACATCGCCGGACATGATTGGAAACTGATCAAAAACGGACATTTAAAGATTGAGGCCTACTACCAACAACTGTTTAATGTAGGTGTAGCTGCCAACCCCCTATTTACCGATGCCACCGTGAACGGGGAACTTCTGGAGATTGCCTTGACCGATTCGGGTAGGGGAAGGAACTATGGCCTGGAACTTACTTTTGAAAAGTTCTTTTCAAAGCAATACTACTATCTTTTGGCCGTATCCCTATATGATAGCAAGTACCGTGCTGCGAACGGGCAATGGTACAACAGCCGGTTTAACCAAAACTACACCTTTAATGTTGTTGGCGGAAGGGAGTTCACCGTGGGCAAAGGCAATAACAGTGTTATAGGAACCAACCTAAGGGCACTCTACAGTGGAGGACAAAGGGCCACCCCTTTTAACATTACGGCCTCTACCAATGCCGGGGAGGAGCTAGTGATCCAGAATTTGCGCAATACCGAACGACTAGGGAACTATTTTAGGTTGGACGCCAGTTTTTATTATCGATTGAACCGGCCCAAAGTAGCCCATATTTTTTCCTTGGACATTCAAAATGCCACCAATGCCGAGAATGTGAGGGAGCAATTCCTGAATTTTTCAACGGGTCTCGTTGAAACCGAAAATCAACTCAGCCTTATTCCCGTGATCAATTACCGAATCGAGTTTTAAACATCGCTCCACAAAACTCCATAAATGTAAGTTCAACCTTGCAAAACCTTCGGAAAGTTAAGGGGGCAAGAAATAGTATCCCCAATTTAATGATTTCGTAACACAAGCATAGTATTCCGGCCATTCCCCCTTTTTAATTTAGGACTTCTGGAAAGCGGAATGCCCATGAAGGACTTTCATAATTTGCCGGACGAAGAATTGCTTTCCGAAGTAAAGGTCGGCAACGAACTGGCATTCAAACAACTGTACTACAAATACTGGGAAGGGCTATATAGTGCCACCTTAAACGTATTGGATGACAAGGGCCATACGGAGGACGTACTCCATGAGGTTTTTACAACGATCTGGACACGCAGGAAAACCCTTAAAATCACCCACCTTAAAAGTTATCTGTATGCGGCCGTTCGTAATAAAGCCTTTAAAAAAATCAAAAACTCCCATTTTTTGGAGTTCCACGAGCAAATACTTTCAGAGATGGCTTCCCCGGCAAAGATAGAGCTGGAGTATGATGAGCGCGACCTGTATCTAAGGGTGGAGAAATACGTACAGGAGCTGCCCGCCCGCTGTAGGGCCATCTTTTACATGAGCCGTTATCAGAATTACTCCAATACTGAAATCGCCACCCACTTTAACATTTCCCAAAGAACCGTAGAAAATCAGCTATATCTGGCCACCAAACACCTTCGCGGTAAATTGGGGGAAGCTCTTCCCCTAGTGCTTTTTTTTGGCCCGGTATTCGCCTAAAATCCCGCCCATATTTTGTTAATGTTATCCCAAAGTTAAGTCTTCCGAAAATTCATTTTTTCCATGTGAGTGCCTTCCCAATTTGGGGTCTTAGTGCATAGAAGGTCAACTTATGGACAAAAAGGAATTTTTTGCTTTATTGGAAAAGTACAACAGCGGGGAATGTAATCCCGCTGAAGAAGAGGCACTACTGCAATTCTATAATCGCCTACAGTCGCGCGGAGTCATGCAAAACTGGAAGGTTTCCGAAAAAGAGGAAGCCAAGTTACGCTTGTTAAAACGAATCCTTGCGACTACACGGAATGAAAAATCAGGAAGTACCAGAACACTTGTATTCCCTAAAATAGCCCGGATAGCTGCCCTTTTCATAGGCCTTCTCGGGCTAGCCTATATCCTTCTACAAAATCTACAAACGGAACCCCTGCCTGTACCCAAGAATGCCATTACCCTGGAATTGGAGGACGGAAGTATTGAAATCCTTCAAGAAGGTGGAAGTACAACCGTAGTAAATCAACAGGGGCGTACCGTGGGAAAACAGCAGAACGGCCAACTGGTCTATGCCCGGCAACCGAAAGCGGATAAATTACGGTACAACACCCTAAAGGTTCCTTATGGTAAAAAGTTCAATATCCAATTATCGGATGGCACGCTGGTTCATATGAATTCGGGCTCTGCCCTCACCTACCCGATACAATTTCAAACGGGGCAATCCCGAAGAATAACCCTGCAAGGTGAGGCTTTTTTTAAGGTACAAAGGGATACCGGCCGCCCTTTTGTAGTGAACACCAAGGCTATGGACATCCAAGTATTGGGTACCCAATTCAATGTGGCCGCCTATGCGGAAGATCAAAAGACCCAGGTGGTACTTACGGAAGGCTCGGTAGCCCTACGCGCCGATAGCCAGGGGCAAGAAGAAAAGATTATCCTTAAACCCGGTTTTATGGGCACCCTGGACAAAACAAAACGGTCGCTATCCGCAAGGAAGGTCAATACAGCCCTGTACACCTCTTGGTTGAACGGCAACTTGATCTTTAGAAATGCGCCCTTTAAGAACATTATCCTAAAGCTGGAACGGCGCTACAATGTAAAGATCGAAAACCGGAATCGGGAATTGGACGAGGTAACCTTTAACACCAATATAGACGTACAGGGGGAAACCATAGAACAGGCCCTGCAATTGTTCAGCAACCTATATGCCTTTACCTATGAAATTCAAGGCAAAACCATAATCATCAAACCTTAAAACAAAACGCGTATGAACCAGCCCTAAAGCAACAGTCACCAAACCCTTTGGGATAAAAAAATCGGAAAATGCGGCAACATCTTCCGATTGGAATACGGTGATCTATCAACACGGAATAATCACAGTTAACATTATAAAATTATGAAAAAACTTCTTACCCGATCAAGAAGCACAAACCCTTATTATAAATATTATCTAAAATTGAAGCTAAGTACGCTTTTTATCGGATTGATCTTCTTTGCCCTTCAAGCGAACAATTCCTATTCGCAGCGCACCCAGCTCTCCCTTGACCTGGATCAGGTGTCTTTGGGAGACTTTATCGACGAGGTAGAGAGCATCTCCGAATTTAAGTTCACGTTTAAGACCAATGTGGTAGATCTACAGCGAAAGGTATCCATCCATGCGAAGCAATGGCATATTGACCAAATCCTTGGAAAGGTATTTTCCGGAACCGGCATCTGGTATCAAGTCAATGACCGGAATATTCTGTTAAGGACGGCACCCGGGGAAAAAGATAGATCTTCGCTTCCTAGCGAGATTGAAACCCCGGCTTCCCAGGATTTTATGGTTAACGGAAAAACCATCGACAACGAGGAAATGGTACTGCCTGGAGCCAATATTATGGAAAAGGGGACCTCCAATGGCACTACCTCGGATTTTGACGGGAATTTCACCATTTCGGTTTCCAATCCCAATGCCATTTTACAGGTATCCTATATCGGCTTTGCCACTTTGGAAGTACCCGTGAACGGTAGAACTGAAATCACGATTACGCTCCAACCCGATGTGGCCCAATTAGAAGCCATAGTGGTGGTAGGATATGGAGACCAAAAAAGTTCGGAGGTCAGCGCCTCGGTAGCCCAGGTAAACACGGAAGATCTGGAAGTCTCCAAACGTCCCGTGGCCACCTTGGAATCTTCCCTGGTAGGTTCCTCACCAGGTCTTATCATCAACCAGGGCAGTGGGCAATTGGGCACTGAAGCGGGCATACAGGTACGTACCGCCAGTGCCTTGGAGCAAAAGAACGCCCTTGTATTGGTGGACGGTTTTGAAAGTTCGCTGCAAAACATCAATCCCTATGATATTGAATCGGTCTCCATTCTAAAGGATGCCGCCGCAACGGCCATTTATGGGGCCCGAGGTGCCAATGGGGTGGTATTGGTCACTACCAAATCCACCAAAAGGGATCAACGAATGAGCGTTACCTATAGCACCAATACCTCTTGGCAATCGCCCAACGTAACCGCGGAACAGGTAGATTCCCAAGGGTACATGGAATTCTTTAACGAAGCCCAATTGGCGGAAACCTTGAACGAAGATCAAGACCTGACTCCGGAAGATGTTACCCTCACCTATACCGATGTCGATATTGCGCGGGCCGCAAGTGGGTTTTATCCGGAAACCAACTGGATCGAGGAACTTTATAGTCAAACGGCCCTTCAGACCACCCACAACCTTGAAGTAAGCGGGGGAAGTGAAAAAATAGGGTATCTCATCAATTTGGGCTATTTAAACCAAGATGGTATTTCCTTGGGTAATGACGAACTGGAGCGTTTTTCACTTCGGGTAAAAATCGATGCGGATATCACCGACTGGCTCACGGTTGGGGCCAATGTCTTTAACGGCTATAGGGAATTGAACAATGTCCCCTTAAGTACGGGCAACGGCCTTCGGGGCCAACCCTTCTTCCCCATAATCTTGGAATCCGGGGAATTTGCAGGCACCTATGTGTTCAAGGGATCCACCTCGGCCGAGGAAAACCCGATTGCCAAGGTACGTTCCGGTTCCTATGACAACACCACCAGCGATGAACTGAACATGCAATTGTATGGAACCTTAAAACTGGGGGAAGACCTGGAACTGGAAGGGCGGTTCTCTTATGTGACGGATAACGATTTCAGGGAAATCTGGAACAACCCCTACTCCTACATCATTTTGGATGAGGTAGATCTCTCTCCCATCGGGAATCCCGTGCCCATCGCCAATGCAGATCGGAACCTTCAGAATGTGGATTCCAGAAGCCGTCTCATCAATTCCCTGATTACCCTAAACTACGATACCAGCTTTGGAAATGCCCACAATCTAGATGCCCTATTCGGTTTTCAGGCCGAAACCGGCGA
>JBCCZF010000080.1:0-8481 GCA_039188035.1 Bacteroidota bacterium
CACAAAACAAGGATCGGCCCCGTTTCTAAAATCGATGCCCAGTATGGGGCGCACCCCATACCCCGGTGCCTTGCGCACAAAATTGAGGCAGGCCGAGGTGTTGTTAATGTCCGTTAGCACCAATTGCCCTAGCTGGTTTTCCTGGGCCATTTGCAAGAGGTCCAATTCGGAAAAAGTCCCGAAACGAAGACTGTAATATGTGTGACAGTTAAGGTAGATGGGCCTTAGATATTAGATTTAGTGTTTGGTGTTTGGCGTTAAAAAGTACGAAGTCAGAAGTACGAAATACGAGTTGTGAACACGGATAAGATTGAACATGCCCGTCCCTGTTTCGCCTACTGCTACTGGCGACTGCCACTGCTTACTATCCACTACTGCTTTCTGTGTGCCAACACTATAGGCGGTTGCCCATTGAACGGGTTATGCATCCTGCCTATGGTTTTTGCCCCCATGGCCGAGGCCCGGAATACGCTGCGGTCCCCGAACCGACTGCGAACGTAATCCATGGCCTGGTACAGGTTCAGGGCCTCCTCGGTATCCTCGAACAGATTGATCTGGTAATTGCCGGATACCAAATGACTGAACCGGATGCCCACCAAGCGTACCAACATCCGCTTGTTGTACAATCTGTGGAAAAGCTCCAGGATCTTGGGAATCAGGATATGGTCCGCACTGGTATAGGGAATACGCAACTGCTTGGAATAGGTATTGAAATCCGAGTACCGCAGTTTTACCGTTATGCAGGCCGTGAGCTTGTTGCCCCGCCGCAACTGATAGGCCAAATTCTCGGTCATGGCCATTAAAATGCCTTTTAACTTTTGTACATCTATGGTATCCCTGTCAAAGGTGCGTTCCGTGGAAATGGATTTCCGATCACAAAACGGAATTACCGGGGTATTGTCCACCCCATTGGCCCGTTTCCAAATAACGGCCCCATTGGCCCCAAGTACCCGTTGCATAATTTCCATGGGCATTTGCTGTATGGTATGTATCCGGCGTATTCCCAAATTTCTCAGGGTCTGGTAGGTCTTGTCCCCCACCATGGGGATTTTTTTAATGGAAAGCGGGGCCAAAAAAGGTTTTTCCTCCCCAAAATCAATCTTCAACTGATTGTTGGGCTTGGCCTCGTTCGTGGCCACCTTGGACACCACTTTGTTCACGGAAAGCCCAAAGGATATGGGTAGTCCGGTCTCCTCAATTACTTTCCTGCGCAGTTCCGTGGCATATTTATACGACCCAAAAAAACGATCCATCCCGGAGAGATCAGCATAAAACTCATCAATACTCGATTTCTCAAAGACGGGTACCCGTTCCTGAATAATTTCCGTAACCACGTCCGAATGTTTGCTATACGTACCCGCATTGCCCTTGATCACCTTGGCCTCCGGGCAAAGCTCCCGGGCCATCCGCATCGGCATCCCAGAATGTATGCCATACCCCCGCGTTTCATAACTGCAGGCCGCCACTACGCCCCGATCCGTAATACCCCCTACCAGCAAGGGCTTGCTTTTAAGCTCCGGATGGAGCAAACGTTCCACGGAGACAAAAAAAGTGTCCAAATCCATATGTAAGATCGTCTTGTGCATGGTAGTATTGGAAATAGAACTCCAATATATGGATTATTTCCTTTTTTTTGGAATTAATCCTAAAAATATACAATGTATGGAAAAAACGCCAGGACTATTTTGAGGAAATTATACACAATGCCCGGACTATCGATTTTAATCGAATGCCCCTTGAACATAAAACCAATGGGACGAAGCCTATTTGCCCAAGAACGATGCTTTTCAAAGCGGCAATCTTCATGAAAAAGTCCTTGCCCAATGGAAGGGCCAACGTTACCTTAGGGATTATATGGCAACGATTGCCCCCATGGACGAAGGGGCCAGTGCAATTCTGGATCATCTGAAAAATAGCGGCCGGGACAAAACGCCTTGGTCGCATATACCTCGGATCGGGGTTTCTATTTGGAGGGAAAAGGGTTGGTTCTACAAACGATTAAAGCGCTCAACAACCTCATTTTCCTTCCAGATTATGAGGATAGTATTGCCCGCAGGCATAAACAATTGAATAGCCTTCAAAGCTTTTGAACACACCCCCAAGAACAAGGTTCGAAGAGCCAATGCACTGTTCCAAAAACGTAGAGGAAAGCAAGGGTATAGGTACCTTCCCAAACAAATACCCATCGCCCCAAAAGGTAGTCTATCCCTTGTTCTATTCATCACTTTAAGCCTTTTTGTGCGATTATCGTACTTTGGGAAGGATACAACGACAAAAAGAATGACCCCTTAACAGCTTTCCTATTTTTGCTTGGTGTACCTTTGGGTTTTACCAGGTTCTAAATGTAGGGTACGAAACAAAAAATTGAGCAAGCATGAAAGTAGCGCTTATTACAGGAGTGACAGGTCAGGACGGAGCCTATCTTAGTGAATTTCTATTAAAAAAAGGGTATCAGGTGCATGGCCTTAAGAGGCGGGCCTCCCTTTTTAATACGGATCGCATCGATCATCTCTATCAAGATCCCCATGTGGAGGATCGCAATTTCTTTCTCCACTTTGGCGATATGACGGACAGTACCAATATCATTCGTCTTATCCAGGAGATACAGCCGGATGAAATATACAATCTGGCCGCCATGAGCCATGTACAGGTCTCTTTTGAAATCCCGGAATACACGGGCAATGCCGATGGTCTCGGGGCCTTGCGTATCCTTGATGCGGTACGGTTGTTGGGCATGGAACAAAAGACGCGTATCTATCAGGCGTCCACCTCCGAACTTTACGGAAAGGTCCAGGAGGTTCCTCAAACCGAAACCACTCCTTTTTACCCACGTAGTCCTTATGCGGTTGCTAAAATGTATGCCTATTGGATGACCGTAAATTATAGGGAAGCCTATAAGATGTTCTCCTGCAACGGCATTCTTTTCAACCATGAATCCCCCATACGAGGGGAAACCTTTGTAACCCGCAAGATTACCCGAGCGGCATGTCGTATCGCCTTAGGCCTACAGGATAAACTCTATTTGGGGAATCTGGATGCCAAAAGGGATTGGGGCCATGCCAAGGACTATGTGCGTATGATGTGGATGATCCTACAGGCCGAAAAAGCCGAGGATTGGGTCATTGCCACGGGAAAGACCACCCCTGTGCGCGAGTTTGTTTCCATGGCCTTTGGGGAATTGGGCATAACCCTTGAATTTAAAGGCGAAGGAGTTGACGAGAAAGGGTATGTAAAATCCTGTTCCCATCCCGAAATCCAATTGGACCCGGGCAAGGAAGTGCTTGCCGTGGACTCCAAATACTTCAGACCCACAGAAGTAGACTTGCTGATTGGCGATGCTTCAAAAGCCAAAGCCAAATTGGGGTGGGTACCGGAATACGATCTTAAGGACCTGGTTGGCGAAATGGTCGCCAGCGACCTGCAACTCATGAAGCAATATCAGCACCTGGAAAACGGAGGATATACTACCATGAACTATTTTGAATAGCATATGGAACAGGATTCCAAAATATATGTTGCCGGACATCGAGGACTGGTAGGGAGTGCCATTTTAAGACGTTTACAGAAAAAGGGATATCCCCATTTGGTATGTCGGACCCATAAGGAATTGGATCTTATCGATTCCAAAGCGGTGGCCCATTTCTTTTCGACCGAAAAACCGGAATATGTAATCCTGGCCGCTGCCAAGGTAGGGGGCATTATGGCCAATAATACGTATCGCGCCGATTTTATCCATGATAACTTGATGATCCAAAACAATGTGATCCATCAAAGTTATGTTCACGGTGTAAAAAAACTGCTCTTCCTGGGAAGCACCTGTATTTATCCCAAAAATTGCCCCCAACCCATAAAAGAGGAATACATGCTTACTGGGGAACTGGAATATACCAACGAACCCTACGCCATTGCAAAGATTGCCGGTATTAAAACCTGTGAAAGTTACAATCTCCAGTACAATACCAATTTCATTTCCGTGATGCCCACCAACCTTTACGGGCCCAATGATAACTTTGATCTGGAAAAATCACACGTACTTCCCGCCCTAATACGTAAGATGCACCTGGGCAAGGCCCTAGAAAACAATCGTTGGGAAGACATCCGCCGGGACTTGGACCACCTCCCCGTAAATGGTGTCAGCGGGAAGGAATCCGAGGGTCGAATACGAAAAATCCTTGGGGAATACGGTGTCCTGGAAAGCCCGGACGGGGTAAAAATAGAGATATGGGGCAGCGGGAAACCCATGCGTGAATTTTTATGGAGCGAGGATATGGCCGATGCCTGTGTATTTCTTATGGAAAACAGGGATTTTTCCGATTGCTATGATTCCAAGGTCAAGGAAATACGAAACACACATATCAATATCGGTACGGGAACCGATATCTCCATAGCCGACCTGGCCAGGACCATAAAACGCATTATAGGCCTTAAGGGCGAATTGTATTTTAATACGGAGAAACCGGACGGTACCTTGAAAAAATTAACGGACAGTTCCAAACTCCATTCCCTTGGATGGCATCACCAAGTAGGACTGGAAGAAGGAATTGAACGAATTTATGAATGGTATATCTCGACACGTAAATAAGAATCCTTATCCCAAATGCCTTAAACAGATTTTGGAAGTTGTCCAATGCGTATTTAGGCATACTATGGCTTGAAAAGTTTTTACGATTTCCATGGTGAGGCGTCGTTTTTTCCGGCTTCTTTTTTCTCCACATTTGCAAACAGAGGCTTTCATAGTCAACCTGCCGCCTATTTATTAGATGACCTTCGCGTTTTACTCTACCAAATACCAATCCTTGATTTTTATACACGATTTTATTGCACTATTTTTCCCGGTACAAAACACTAACCCTGAATTATCATGACTAAATCAACAAATGACCACAACTTTCAAAAAATTATTGGTTACAGGGGTTGCCGGCTTTTTGGGATCCAACCTATTGGAAAAATTACTACGTGAAGGGCACCAAGTAGTTGGTATTGACAACCTATCCATGGGTAGGCTGGAGAATATAGCACCATACCTACAACATGGGGCATTTACCTTTGTCCAAGGCGATATCTTGGATTCTGGGACAATTGATAATCTGGATGATGATTTTGATGTGATCATTCATTTGGCCGCCTTTAAGATCCCTAGATATGGCAACGCCGTTGACACCCTGAAAATCAACTCTAAGGGCAGTGAAAACATGCTGGAACTAGCCCGCAAAATAAACTGCAAACTTGTATTGGCATCCACTTCCGATGTTTATGGTATGAGTCCGGACCTACCTTTTACCGAAGACGGCAATTGTGTTTTGGGAGATTCCAAGGTTCCCCGTTGGGCCTATGCGGTCTCCAAATTATTTGATGAGCACTTGGCCTTGGCCTATATGGAGGATTACGGTTTTCCAGTAGTCCTATTACGATTTTTCGGTTCTTACGGGCCCAATCAGCATTTATCTTGGTGGGGCGGGCCACAATCCGTTTTTATCGATTGTCTCTTGAACAATAAGGAAATCCCCATACATGGGGATGGATTACAGACTAGGACATTTACGTATGTAGGTGACACGGTAGAGGGCATCTATGCCGCCGCAATAAAGCCCGAAGCCAATGGCGAAATATTTAATATTGGGGCCAATAAAGAGATTACCATTCTGGAACTGGCCCAAATGTTGAAGGATATCTGTGATGAGCCCACAACCTCGGAGATAAAACTAATTCCGTATGACAAAATTTCCGTTGGCCGGAAGTATCAGGACGTGATGCGACGCGTTCCCAATACCTCAAAGGCTGAACGTATATTGGGGGTAAAGGCAAAAACATCCTTGGAGGAAGGTCTACGCATCACCTTTGAATGGCAAAAGAAAGTTTCCCGGGCCAAAGCCGGCACAACATGAAAATAGGCATTGTAGGTGGAGGGTTTATGGGGCTAGTGCTTGCCCATAAAATCTCAAATGCCAATGCCCAGGTAACTGTATTTGAACAGGATTCCCAACTCGGTGGTCTTTCTACCCATCAGGATTATGGGGATTTTATTTGGGACAGGTTTTATCATGTTATTCTACCCACGGACAACCATCTTATCCGTTTAATCGAGGCTTTGGATTTGGGCGAAAGCCTATGTTGGAGACGGTCGCTTACCGGCTATTATGTACAGAAGAAATTCTATTCCATAAGCAGTTCCAAAGAATTTTTGTTATTCCCCCCACTAAATTTATGGGATAAATTTATGCTGGGCTATACCCTTTTCTTTGGATCCCGGATCACGAATTGGAAAAAGCTGGAAAAAATATCTTCCAAAGATTGGCTCATCCGCATGGGCGGCAAAAAAACTTTTGAGAAATTTTGGCGTCCCCTTTTGTTGGCCAAATTGGGCGAAAACCACGAAAAAGTATCCGCTGTTTTTATTTGGACCTACATAAAAAGGCTTTTCGAGGCCCGAAGTTCCACAGCCCAAAAAGAACACATGGGCTATGTTAGGGGAGGGTATAAGACCGTGTTCGACCAATTGAAGAAAACCCTTTCGGAAAAAGGCTCAAAAGTACTCCTAGATTGTACCATAAAGCATATTTCCCCGGGACCATCCAGAGGAATTCTCCTAGCCCATGGGAACAAGACCGAGCATTTTGACAAGGTCATTTTCACAGCTCCATTGGGCGCGCTGAACGCAGTGGCCGCTCCGGAACTTTTCGAAATTTCCAACAAAGGACAAAATGTGGAATACCTAGGAGTTATATGCCTGGTGTTAATCACAAAAAAACCCATAAGCCCCTATTACGTATTGAATCTTGCGGATCGGGAAGTCCCTTTTACCGGGGTAATAGGCATGAGTAGCTTGGTGGATTTGGATCAGACGGCCGGCTACCATATTACCTATTTCCCCAAGTACGTGACCTCCAACCATGCGTTTTGGGCCAAATCCGACGAAGCACTACAAAACATCTTTATGGATGGCGTAAAAAATCTTTATCCCGAGTTTGCCGAAAGTGATATCGTATCCGCCCGGATTCACAAAGCGTCTAAGGTACAGCCCTTGCAGGTATTGAACTATTCCCAGATAATACCTAGGATAAGGACAAAACATCCGGATTTTTATGTCCTGAATACCTCCCAGTTTGTAAACGATACCCTGAACAACAATTCAGTGGCAAAGCATATTGATTCCTTTTATGCCGATTTCAAAAAAGAACTAAACATCCCTTGATCAAAAACCTTATGAGCAAACCACCGGCCAGTCTCTCCCTGGATATTGACAATCAATGGTCCTACATGAAAATCCATGGTGAGGACGGATGGGAGGAATACCCCTCGTATTTTGATATTTTTGTGCCCCATGTGCTCCATATACTTAGGGAACTGGATCTAAAAATCACTTTTTTCGTAGTGGGCCAGGACGCCGCCCTTGAAAAAAACCACAAATACCTTAAAAGCATTGTTGATGCCGGTCATGAAATAGCCAATCATTCCTATAAGCATGAGACCTGGTTGCATTTATATTCCAAAGAGGAGATGCGCAATGAGATCGATACTGCCCATGATATCCTAAAAGAAGTAACGGGCCAGACCCCATCCGGGTTTCGGGGGCCAGGTTTTAGTTGGAGCAATACCCTTTTGGAGGTTTTGGCGGAAAAGGGATATGTTTACGATGCGTCGACATTGCCCACCGTCATTGGACCCCTGGCCAGATTCTATTATTTTAGAACCTCCAACCTGTCCAAAAAGGAACGGGAGGACAGAAAGGAAATATTTGGTAAATTCTCGGATGGGTTTAGAAAGTTGAAACCCTACTACTGGAAGTTGGGTAAAGACAAAAAATTATTGGAAATCCCCGTAACCACCATGCCCATTTTTCGGATTCCGTTTCATTTAAGCTACCTATTGTACCTGAGCAACATATCCATTCATCTTATGATGTTATACCTTAACATCGCCATTCTGCTTTGTAAGTTGACCCGAACCGAGCCCAGTTTTTTATTGCACCCATTGGATTTGATCGGTGGCGACCAAATAACGAGCCTCTCCTTTTTTCCCGGGATGAATATTTCAAGTGACAGAAAGGTACTTATCTTTAAAAAGGTGATGCACAAACTAGCCAAAAACTATACTTTGGTGACCATGGGCCGGCATGTTGGGACCATTCAAAAAAATTCAAATCTGGCCGTAAAAGAGATATAATAGCGCAACTTTTTTCGATTGTTTTTATCATATTACCCATTAGGAGTTTACGTAAAACCTTGCTTACCGAAACCAATACCTTTGTAACCGCAGCGTCAAACTAAATAGGAATATATCCCAATATGTCCCCTACTTAATTTATAACCATTCCAAAGCTTCGGAACCAAATCCTTGATTGTCGGTTTGCTTTGTTTTTAAACATGCAATAGGCAGAGCGGTATGGAAAACATCGGATTCCTTTTAAGGTTTTATGCGCTTAACGTAAATCGCGTTCCCCCTCACGGGTTGTAATTGTCCTGAATAACCCAACCCCACCAC
>JBCCZF010000081.1:0-8454 GCA_039188035.1 Bacteroidota bacterium
GTCTTTGGCGGGAGACCATTACCCATGCCTTTTTCCCGGAGTATAAAGAAGATGTGGACAAAGGGTTATATCGCCGTAGCCTGTATACCTTTTGGAAGCGAAATGCACCGGCACCGGCCATGTTGATTTTTGATGCTTCCAACCGCTCGGAATGCATGGTGCAGCGGCAGCGCAGTAATACCCCCTTACAAGCTTTGGTCCTCATGAACAGCCCCCAGATTTTGGAGGCCTGTCGCGTACTTTCCGAAAAAGCCTTAAGGCAATATCCCCAGGATAAAATAAAGGCCTTGGACCATACGGTTTTGGCAGTATTGGGTAGATTGCCCACAAACCCGGAAAGGGAGATCCTTATACGGCAGTTCAAGGAGGAAAGGAGCTATTTTTCCAAAGAGCCCGCCGAAGCACGTAAATATTTGAAAATTGGGCATAGTGTCTTGCCCAGCGACATATCCTTTTTGGATACGGCCGCCTTGGCCCGGGTGGCCAATACCGTTTTAAATTCCACCGAGGCCTATTACAAAAATTAAGCATATGGATTATTCCAAGGAAATTCAAAGGAGCGAATACGAAAGGACCCGGAGGGATTTTTTGCGCACCACCACAAGAGGCCTTGGGGGCCTTGCCTTAGGCGGTCTATTGTTTCCAGATTCGCTTAAAGCTACGCCTGCAGGGGTATTCCGGGTTACGGGAAACGGTGGTGTCCTAGGGCAGCTACATCATGCCCCTAGGGCAAAAAGAGTCATTTATCTGTTTCAAAGTGGTGGGCCCAGTCAGTTTGAGCTCTTTGATTATAAACCGGAACTGAACAAACGCTGGGGCGATGAAATCCCGGATTCCGTACGAAATGGGCAGCGGGTCTCGGGCATGCTGGCGGCCCAGTCCAGTTTTCCCCTCGTGGGATCCAAGTTTGCTTTTAAAAGACACTCAGGGACCGGAGGGTATTTTAGCGAACTGATGCCTTATATGGCGGATGTCGCCGAGGATATCTGCATGATCAACTCCATGCATACCGATGCCATCAATCATGAACCGGCCGTTATTTTTATGCAGACCGGATCACAGCAAGTGGGCAGGCCTAGTATCGGTTCCTGGCTCAGCTACGGCCTGGGGAGCGCCAATGACAATTTGCCTTCCTTCATCGTTATGCTGTCCCGCGGA
Organism: Bacteroidota bacterium; assembly: GCA_039188035.1. GTDB lineage: Bacteria > Bacteroidota > Bacteroidia > Flavobacteriales > Flavobacteriaceae > Ulvibacterium. Next base: position 1,159 of record JBCCZF010000081.1, read on the forward strand.
AGGAACAGTGCCCAAAACTTGAACATGCAAGCTTGGAACAGTGGTTTTCTGCCATCGCACCATCAAGGGGTACGATTTCGCTCCGGTGCCGATCCCGTACTCTTCTTGACCAATCCCGAGGGTATCGATAGAAAGCGGAGGAGGTCCGAACTGGATTACTTGGCCGAGTTGGAAGCCGAACAAAAAAAGGTATGGGGCGACCCGGAGATCGATTCCAAGATCAGTCAATATGAGATGGCCTATCGGATGCAGGCCAGCGTACCTGAAATTTCGGATCTATCGGACGAACCGGATTACATTTTTGACCTCTATGGGGAGGATTCCAGGATACCCGGAACGTATGCGTATAACTGCCTTATGGCACGTAGGTTGGCGGAAAGGGAGGTGGGTTTTATCCAGCTCTATCATATGGGTTGGGACCAACATGGCAATCTGCCTTCAGATATTGCCCAAATGGCGAAATCATCCGACCAGGCTTCCGCAGCCTTGGTAAAGGACTTGAAACAGCGCGGCATGTTGGAGGATACCCTGGTGGTCTGGGGCGGGGAGTTTGGCCGGACTAGTTTCTCCCAGGGAAAACTTACCGTGGATAACTATGGAAGGGACCATCACCCCCGATCGTTCAGCGCCTGGATGGCCGGCGGCGGAATACAACCTGGGATGGTTTACGGCAAGACAGGTCCCTTTGGATATAATATTGTGGAAAATCCGGTACACGTCCACGACTTTCAGGCCACGTTACTCCATCAACTTGGTGTAGACCATGAAAGGCTCACGTTTAAGCACCAGGGAAGGCGCTACCGGCTAACCGATGTCCATGGACATGTGGTCCGGGATATTTTGGCGTAACCCACATTATTGTTGCTCTATCTCGGCAGGGGTACTTTCATCCTCCCTGGATTTTTTTGTTTTTTTATAGAGCGGGATCAAATAGCTTATGGAGAAATTGTACCCTACTCCAAAATTGCTGCCTTCGGTTACTTTGTTGAACCCAGGGATAAATAGGTTTTTAAATTCGTCCGGATCGGGTTCCGAATTACTGAGCAAAAATCCAAGGCGTACACTGGCCCCAAGGTAGATATTGGCAAACAGTTCTACTTTTGTCCCAAAGACAAATTCCAGCCAGGTGGCGCTTAATCCGCTAAATTCCTGTTCCTGATCCGAACCCAAGGCAAACTCGTTTGGACTCCAATACCGATTGCTGTTGTAATACCGGAAATTGTTCACGGTTTGGTTAAAACTGGCGAATGCCAGTCGTCCCCCAGCGAATATGGAGTTGTTCATCCCATACCAATTATCATAGGTATTGAGGTCTACCCCCAATTTTATATAGCTCCCGGAGACCGTAAAATCGTAGAGTTGCCCATTATTGGGTACCATTTCCCCGCCCAATTCCTCGACGATGTTCTTTTTTTCATTGCCCAGTTCCGCCGCCAAGTATAACTTTTGGCCCAGGCGATAATCCCCTACAATCTCAAATCCCGTATAATTATCCTGTAAAAACGATACCAAGGGCCTACTCAAATCGATTCCCACCCGTATACCATAGGGTTGATTGTATACGGTAGTGTCCTTGGGCTGCAGATCTATGGGCTTGCTCTGGGACAACAAGAAACCGCTGGCACCCCAGATAACAAAAAGGCTAGTGAAATATCTTAACATGCGTTTCGTTGGAGTTTTCTACCAAAGGGATTTCTATTTCTATTTCCTGGATCCATAAGGAATCCGCTTCCACACCCCTAAGCGCAGTACCTTCCAAGGCATTGTAGTTGGCTACATATCCACAGGCCCTTGAAATAAATTCGGGCTGGACCTCATACGAAAAGGTGAGTATGTTGGTCAGTGTTGTGTCCGGGTTGCTCAAGGTCTGCGAAATTAGAAAAGAGGTGTTGTTCTCCGTGGTACGTAGGGGTAACTGTATGGAATCCAGTGCGGTGTTGGCAACAATATCCAAGGTGTCCTCGCCAATAATCAATCCGTTCACCTGCAAACCGGTGACCTCCTTTGTCATGGTTGTATCTTCCGCATCATAAAATTTTATGACGAGCAAGGGGGTATCCCCATCCACGCAGATATCGTCCTTTTCGCAGGAGGCAAAATACGCTAGGGCCAAAATTATGCTCAAGGTAAGGATTATGCTCTTGGCAGGTTTAATCGAATTCAAATGATTGATTTTAAACATTTACTTATTTCATACCCCCTTTCAATCGAGTTCCCGGATTGGGCGTTCCCCATAGATTTAGGTCGGCATAAAAAATCCCTCAATGAGGGTTTCATAGGGGCTGCTTTTCCAAAAGTACAACATTTTCCACGTGGTGGGTCTGCGGGAACATATCCACGGGCTGTACACGGGTTATTTGATAGGTGTCCTTCATCAATTCCAAATCCCGGGCCTGGGTTGCGCTATTACAGCTTACATAGACTACTTTTTTAGGTGCGATTTCCAGGATTTGCCGTACTACATTTTTGTGCATCCCGTCCCTTGGCGGGTCGGTAATAAGGACGTCGGGGAGGCCGTTTTGGGCAATGAATTCGGAATCGAAGACGGTTTTCATATCGCCCGCATAAAAATGCACATTTGCAATACGGTTGCGTTCCGCATTGGCCTTGGCATCCAGAATGGCCTCGGGTACGGCCTCAATACCTACAACCTTTTTGGCCCCTGCCGCCACAAACTGGGCAATGGTGCCCGTTCCGGTATACAGATCGTAAACCAGCTCCTTGCCGGTAAGACCGGCAAAGTCCCGCACTATTTTATAAAGGGTGTAGGCTTGTTCAGAATTGGTCTGATAGAAGGATTTGGCATTGATTTTAAAATGCAGTCCCTCCATCTCTTCAAAAATATGGTCCCGGCCGGCGTGGCACAGTACGGTTTGGTCATATATGGTATCGTTGGGTTTTGGATTTATCACGTAAAGTAATGCGGTAATCTCGGGGAAGGTGGTTTCCAAATGGTCCAGTAACAGCTTTCTTTTTTTTGGGGTATCCTCAAAAAACTGGACGAGTACCATGACCTCCCCGGTGGAGGCCGTTCGGATCATAAGCGTTCGCAGTAGCCCTCGTTGGTGTCTGGGGTTAAAAAAGGACAGGCCATTTTTTTCTGCAAAGGTTTTCGTCTCCAAGCGGATGGCATTGGAGGGATCTTGTTGAAGATGACATTTTTTTACGTCCAAGATCTTGTCCCACATACCGGGGATATGGAAACCCAAGGCGTTTTTATCGGTAATCTCGGTATCCGAGCGGATTTCCTTCAAACTAAGCCAACGGCTGTCGCTAAAGGAAAATTCCATCTTATTGCGGTAAAAATACATCTTGCGGGAACCTACAATGGGTTGCACTTCGGGCAATTCCAAATGTCCTATACGCTCCAGATTGTTTTGGACTTCCCGTTGCTTGTAGAACAACTGGTATTTGTAGTCCATATGTTGCCATTTGCAACCTCCGCAAACGCCAAAATGGGAACAGGTGGGTTGTATCCTTTTGTCCGAAAGACGATGAAAGTGGGTTACTTTACCTTCAAAAAAGCGCTTTCTTTTTCGTAAGGTCTGTATGTCTACGATATCTCCGGGAACGGCTTCGCTTAAAAAAATGACCCTGCCGTCCGGGGCCTTGGCAATGCTTTTGCCCTTGGCACCGGCATCTACCACTTCCACCCGTTCAAAAATAGGTCGACTTTTTTTTCTGCGCATTCAGCAAAAGTAGCATTTTGCAGGTCTCTTGGCGGGGAAAGGGTATTAAAAAAAGTTAAATGGAATTGAACCTTTTCCCATTTTTCCCGTCCTTTCTATAGAAAACCGAAAAATGGACTCCCAAAGGGTATTTGATGGATTTCTGGTATTGCAGTACCGTTCCGGGGACAAGGGAGCGATGGGACTTTTGGTAAAGCGACATCATTTGGCCTTTTGTAGGCATTCCTGGGGGTATACCCGCGATATGGAGGCGTCCAAGGACATTGTCCAGGACTGTTGGCGGATAATCCTAAAGAAGCAAAATGGCTTAAAGAATCCCAACGCCTTTTCCAGTTGGGCCTTGCGGATCGTGACCCGAAAAACCTTGGATTACCTGAACCGTAGAAGGCGCGATCGGCAGCATCTAGAGGCCTTGCAAAAGGAGGCTGTTGTATCCCAGGATCAAGAAGGGCCCGCTACCGAAACGGAACTTTTGCGAAAGGCCATTTGGAGGCTGCCGCCAAATCAGCAAAGGGTCCTGCGCTTGTTTTACGTTCAGGGATATGCGTTGCGGGAGGTAAGTGATATCCTGGGGGTTTCCGTAGGTACTGTAAAATCCAGGTTGTTCCATGCCCGGGAAAAATTGAAAGTAGTATTGAAAAAAGAAATGAATTCCCTTAATAAAGGAGATTAGACTAAAATGATACCATTATGAAGCAAGAAACGGAACGAATCGATGAATTGATTAAGGCAACCTTAAGCCAAGAAGAGGCTCGCTTTTACGAAGATTTGGAAGAGCAGGGGCTCCTTACAAAAATAGGGGAGGTCTACAAAGGAAAAATGGGTTGGCTGGCAATCCTCATGAACATTGTACACCTTATTATTTTTGGGTTTTTTATCTATTGTCTGGTACAGTTTTTAGGGACACGGGAAATTCCGGAAATGATACAATGGTCCTGTGGCGGATTTTTGTGCATGGTTTTTATGGGAATGCTAAAATTGTATATGTGGATGCAAATGGACAAGAACGATATCCTTAGGGAGCTAAAGCGATTAGAGCTTGTGGTATCCGGACTCGCCCAAAAGAAGGAAATGTAGGCAAAGGGCCCGCGAACTACCTTTGGCTCCACAGGGGAGTCCAATCTGTCGGGTGTACGACAAATTTTCGGTTTGGGGTATAAACGGTCTTTTTTGGGCTTCTTTTTCATGAAAAGACCCCACCCAGCCTCCCCGAAGGGGAGGAGTTTCCCTCCTTCGGAGGGATTAAGGAAGGTCAAACATCAGGCTACGGAATTTTGTCGTACACCCAATCTGTCCATGTGGTGTTATAGATCATTGCTTTTTTGTATTTTTACCATTCTACAAGGGATGATTTCTCTCCTACGCTGAATTTTCGTTCCGATAGCTATCGGGATTCTCGAAAGGAAAAAGGTACAGAAGGAATTACTAAAGTATAAAGTAATTGATTTCGTTTTGAGTCGTTTTGTTTAAGCGAAAGATTCGCGTTTTGTGTCCAAATGAAGACTATTTTGAGCTACACCCGCCTTGCCGGTCGGGCAGGTAGCAGTGCTACGGAGCGAAAAAAAGGCAATATTTGGCGCAAAAAACAATTTTGTAGCAAATGACAACAACTCAAGACAAGTTCATCATATCATCATGTCGGTTATGAGCAACATCACTTCCAAGGATGCCATGGCACTGGAGCAACAATACGGTGCCCAGAACTATCATCCGCTACCTGTAGTATTGAGTCGGGGGAAAGGGGTCTATGTCTGGGACGTGGAAGGAAAACAATATTTCGATTTCCTGTCCGCCTATTCCGCGGTAAACCAGGGACACTGTCACCCTAAAATAATCGCTGCATTACAAAATCAATCAGAACGCCTTACCCTTACTTCGCGCGCATTTTATAATGACATGTTGGGCAGGTATGAGCAATATCTTACCGGCTATTTTGGGTTTGACAAGGTCTTGCCCATGAATACCGGGGCAGAGGCTGTGGAAACGGCCCTAAAACTGGCACGTAAGTGGGGTTATGAAAAGAAGGGGATTCCAGCCAACAAAGCCAAAATTGTGGTATGCCAGAACAATTTTCACGGAAGGACAGTTACCATTATATCCGCGTCCAATGATCCGGTGGCCACGGAAAATTTTGGGCCATTTACCCCGGGGATTGTTTCTATTCCGTACAATGACCTTTACGCTTTGGAGGAAGTGGTCAAAGATTCCAATGTTGCCGCTTTTTTGGTGGAGCCCATCCAGGGCGAGGCCGGAGTTTACGTTCCTGACGCGCATTATATTGCGGGGGCGTATGCCCTTTGTAAGGCCGAAAACGTACTTTTTATCGCAGATGAAGTCCAGACCGGAGTAGCCCGTACGGGAAAACTATTGGCAGTGGACCATGCCCAAGTTATACCGGATATCCTTATTTTGGGAAAGGCCCTTTCCGGTGGGGTTTTCCCGGTTTCGGCAGTATTGGCCAATGATACCATAATGGAGGTTATCAGGCCCGGGAACCATGGTTCCACCTTTGGCGGTAACCCCTTGGCCTGTGCCGTGGCCATAGCCGCCATGGAGGTTGTTAAAGAAGAACATCTCGCGGAAAATGCGGCCTATCTCGGAAAGATTTTCAGAAGGGAGATGGAAGTCCTTGTTCAAAAATCGCCTTGGGTACACCTGGTACGGGGAAAAGGTTTGTTGAATGCCCTAGTAATCAATGATACGGAAGATAGTGCTACCGCCTGGGATATCTGCATGGGGTTGAAGGCAAATGGGCTCTTGGCCAAGCCCACCCATGGCAACATTATTCGTTTTGCCCCGCCGCTTACCATGACGGAGGAACAGTTGCTGGAGTGTACGGACATTATCGCCAAAACGCTACTGCGCTTTAAAAACTAAAAAATCCCCCGGATTCTGGGGATTTTCTATATGGCGGTCGGTAAGTTAGTTAAGACCTGAGCCAAAGCCGTCCGTTCCTATAAAGGCGATAATGGCGCCAAAATATACGATGATCAAAATAAGGTAGATCAAGGAGATGGCCAGGCCGATGTAGGCCAGGATTCGCCCCGTTTTCGCATTTTCATAGCCCGAATAGATGTCGGGATTCGCCATGAAAAGTCCCTCGGCCTTTTTGGCATTGCTTAAGGCGATGATACTAAAGATAATGGCAAAAGGCCCACAGCAGATAAAGGCACCTACTATGGATATGATGCCCATCGTAAGGGCCGTACTAGCACCGGGCAATGGATTTTGATGCATGCTGTGTTGGTTTTTTTTGTTTTATTCCTCGATGCCCATTTGTTCCATCATTTCCCGGGATTGTTCCATTAAGGCATCCCAACCCACGGTGCTGATTTGATAGATGAGGCTGCCAATATAATATAGACCAAGGGCAATACCAATAATGGCCAAGATCTTTCCGGTTTTAATGGTCCCGATATTTGAGTAGCCTTCCGCATTTTCACGGTATATTTTCTGGGCCTTAAGGGCCAAAACCAGGGCAATTATTGATGGAATGAGGCCAAGACCAAAACACCAACAACAGATAATCCCGAAAATCGAGAGAATCAGTATTGCGGTTTCATTGGGTAGTTTTTGTTGTTCCATAAGGGAGTTATTTAGGTTTACA
>JBCCZF010000082.1:0-8437 GCA_039188035.1 Bacteroidota bacterium
GGGTGGGAAAAAGAGTGGAAGACATGGGTTAAAGCAGCTAAACATGCTGCTATGAGAGGCGGCTTCTTTATTGTAACGAAATCTAAATAAAATGTAATTTAGGGCCTTTAAAACTGGCGATTCATTTTGGCTACGAAAAGGAACCTGCAAACCGGAAAGACCTATTACCTGAAAAATCATCAGGTTTTTGAATCCCTTTATCAAAAGCATTGGAAAAAGCTCTATTCCATTTGTTTTCAGCGCACCCACGATGTGGAGGCTTCCGAAGAAATGGTTCAGGACATCTTTATTTCCCTATGGAAGCGTTGGGAAGAAATTGAGCTTACTTCCTCTGTGGAAAACTATCTTTTTAAAGCGGCAAAGTTAAAGGTAATCGACTATTACCGAGCCGAACAGCGCATAAAGGAGGTATGTACGCTGCAGTCCAACAAGGCAAGCAGCACTGCCGACCAAAAAGTGGCCAACACCGTGGAGGATATCATTTTGGAAGATCACACCCGACATCTGGTGGACCAACTTCCCGAACGCTGTCAAAAAGTGTATAAACTAAGCCGCGAAAAACAGTTGAATACCCGTGAAATTGCCTTTGAAATGGGCATTTCACAGAAAACGGTCAAAAACCACCTTACCAAGGCCCTTGGCTTTCTCCGCCTCCATATACTTAGGTGATACTAGTCCTACTGCCCTATTCGTATCGTTCCTTATGTCCAATGGTTCAATTGACATAGGAGAATAGGACTTAAGACATCGGGCTTCAAATCCCTACCTTTTGATTTTAGGAGTTTTGACCCTCTTGGTCGTATACCCTACCCTCTTTCCGTTCCAGGGTATTTCGTCCCATTTCAATTGGCCAATAAAACCGTCGACCGCAAGCGCGTTCCGGCGAATACCAAAAAAAATTTAGATGGCGACTAGGACCCTTGTCCCTTTTCCATCGACTGTATAATTGTAGACACCATGAAAATGCAAATAACACCCGAATTACTCAAAAAATACGCGGCCGACCAATGTACGGCAGCGGAAAAGGAGGCTGTGGAAAAATGGCTGAATCAGCATCCCCATGAAGATACTTCCAAATTGGTGGCGACTACCGACCAACAAGAAGTAAGGATTTGGAATACCATTTCCAATACCACCAAGTCTTCACCGAGCAAAAAAGGGAAAAAGCGCCAAGTACTGTATGCCTCGACAGCGGTAGTTTTGATACTGATTACAACGAGTTTGGGATGGTATCTTTCACAACCCGAGCTTGTGACCCATCGTACGGATTTTGGACAACTACGGACCTTAATTTTGGAAGACGGCAGTACGGCATACCTCAATGCCAATTCCGAATTGAGGTTTCCTGAACATTTCGAGGCTGTAAAGCGGGAACTTTGGTTGGATGGAGAGGCCTTTTTTGAGGTGGCCAAAGATGCCGGACGGCCCTTTATTGTGCATACCCCAACTTCCCAAACCCGGGTATTGGGTACATCGTTTAACCTATCTGCCTTTAAAGACACCTCGCCCACCCTTACGCTAAAAGAAGGCAAGGTTTCCTTTAAGGGCAATGGACAAGCAGAGGCCGCTTTGGTCTTGCCCAACGAACAGGTAACCCTAATCAATGGTAAGGTTCAAAAGCGAAAAGTAAACTCCGAAAACTATAGCCTCTGGATGGAAGGCAAGTTTTATGTGGATGGGGACAACCTTATATCCATTGGCAAAAAAATACGGCAGCTTTATGGGGTTCACCTCGATATAGCCCGCCCTGAACTGGGGCGGCGTAGTTTTCGGGGAACCTTGGCCAATGACGATTTTAATGCCCTTATGGAAGAGTTGGGCTTTGTTCTGGACTTTACCTATGAACGGGAAGGAAACCTAGTGACCATTAAATAGTCCATTTCCAATTTTGAACAGCAAGCGACATCGGAATATGGGCAAAACAAATCCAAATAGGGCAAGACAGCTACGAATATTCGTTGTATTATGTTTTGGAGCTATTACGGCCATGGCCCAGGAATCGGTCTTGGACAAACGTATTTCCATAACTATTAAGGACAAGTCCTTGATGCAGGCCCTATCGCTTTTGGAAAAGGAGGCCAACTGTAGTTTTTCCTATTCCCCGGATGCATTGGATGAACGGCAAACGGTGTCCGGTACTTTTTTGAATACCCCTTTGCGCAAGGTGTTGAACACATTGATCCAGGATTACCGGCCCAACTATCTGGTCCTGGGCAATACGGTGTTGATAAAGACAAAAAGACCCGGCACCCAGTCCAAAGACCCCCCATTACCTGAAAAAGGTGTCAAGGGTACCATTAAAGGCATCATTACCGACGACTCCAATAACCCTTTGCCCTTCGCCTCGGTTCTTTTGAAAAATACAGGTTATGGCGCTTCCTCGGACGAGAACGGTACTTTTTTGTTTACCGCCCCGGCGGGCAATTATACCTTGGCCACAAAGACGATAGGCTATGAGGATACGGAAAAGAACGTTACCATAAGTCCCAATAAAACGACGATCGTTTCCTTGAGGGTTGCGGAGCAAAGGGAAGAACTGAACGAGGTGGTGGTCCGGGGCAAATCCGAAAGTAAGCGAATCGAGGAGCAGCCCTTACAGATTACCTCCATAAATGTAACCCCCTTGCAAAGCGAGACGGCGGACGTGGTCAAGATACTGGATAGGACTACAGGTGTTAGGATCAGGCAATCCGGGGGATTGGGAAGTTTTACCACCATTCAGCTCAATGGGTTTTCGGGAAGTGCCGTGCGCGTTTATTACGATGGGATTCCCTTGCAGCTATATGGGGTCTCCCTTCAGCTCAACAATATACCCGCCACAAACATAGACCGCATAGACGTGTACAAAGGGGCAATGCCCATAGATGTGGGCACCGATGCCCTGGCCGGGGGCATAAACGTGGTAAGCAAGCAAATCGATAGGGACTATTTGGACGTTTCCTACCAGGCCGCATCCTTTAACACCCATATAGGTACCTTCAACGTGGGCAAGACCTTCGGGGATCGTTTTTTCCTTGCGCTATCCGGTTTCTACAACTATTCGGACAACGATTACGAGACCAAGGCAGTACAGCGTTTGCCAAACTTTACGGAGGTCGATGTCACCGTGGACCGGTTCCATAGTGCCCATGAATCGTATTTGGCACAGGGTTCCCTTGGCCTTAAGAACACCCTATGGGCAGACGAGTTGAAGTACAGTTTTGGCATCAACGGACGGAACGATGAGCTGCAGCATGGCGTACGCCTGCCCACTGTCCCTGCGGGGGATGCTACCTTGGAATCGGACAGTTATGTCCATAATCTATCCTACAGGAAAGAGTTTAAGGACAAGCTCGTTACACATTATACCGGCAGTTATCTGGTAACCAACGAAACGGTAAATGATTCCACTTTAAATCAATACGATTGGTTTGGAAACGTTGTGGGAATGCGAGTGGCCGATGCCTCCGAAATTTTAGGACGGCCGTCCTTGCGGGAAGGAAAATCCAGGTCACACGTCCATCGTTTGAACCTGACTTATGACCTACACGCCGATCAGACCGTTAAGTTATCATCGTTCTATACCAATCAACGGACCCGTGGTAACGATGTGGTGCAATTGGCGGAACGAGGGTTTGACCCCAATGAAATTCCATCTACCTTAAACCGATGGGTCAACGGCATTTCCCATGAGGGAAAATGGTTCGGTTCCAAATTGGAGACCCTAATTTTTGGAAAGCACTATTACTATGACCAGAACATAGCGGATTTTAGGTTGTCCCAGAACACCATGGTCAGCCAATTTGAACAAAAGGACAATGCCTTTGGCTATGGCTTGGGCATCAAATATAGTTTCCGCAAAAATTTCTATCTCAAATCGAGTTTTGAAAGGACGTTGCGCCTTCCCGATGCCAATGAAGTATTTGGGGATTTTATAACCATAGAACCCAATTTCCTGCTCTTGCCGGAACGGAGCAACAACATTAATCTGGGCGGATTCTATCAATACAATTTAAACGACTACCAATACATAGCCCTGGACCTTAACCTGTTTGCAAGACAACAAACGGATTTGATACGTTTGGAACCGGGACGGTCCGTTAACGATCCCGCCCAGTTCATCAATGAGGACGAGGTAGATGGCTATGGGCTGGAGTTCTCCTTCCGCATTGCGCCCATTCGCAATGTGGAGCTTACCTCCAACCTTACCCTACAGCGCTTGGAAAAGGGCGGGGAGCCCAATGTGGGGAACACCAATGGGGTAGGTTTTCCCATTCCCAACATTCCCCAAACCTTTTTTAATCTACAAGGCCGTTACCGGTTTACGGGCCCTTGGCTTAAATCGGATGAGTTCTCCGTTTTTGGCTATTACAATTTTGTGGACGAGTTTGACCTGATTTTCCAACCCACAAGAAACGAGGACAACATCATCCCCGCCCAAAGGCAATTGGATCTGGGGATGGGCTACGACTGGAAAAAGGCCCATCTCTCGTTTTCGTTCCAGGCCAACAATATCCTAAATACGGAGGTTTTCGACAACTTTCGCGTGCCCAAGCCCGGCCGGAATTATGCCTTTAAAATTCGGTACAACGTTCAAAAATTATAATCCTTAGAAATTCAAATGTTAGTAAATACAAATGTTATGAGAAATAAAAACAGAACGGAAAAGTCCCTTTTTCTTAGCTATGCGATTGTCCTTATGTCGCTACTGATAAGTTGTAGTAGCGATGATAATTCCAGCGGTCCGGAGAACCCGGAGGAACCCCAGGCCACTACCCTAACCGAAGGTTTTGTGGTTGTGGGTCTGGCAGAATCCACCGTCTTTGCCCAATACTTTGCGGAGTTGCCTTCGGGAACCGTGGATATTACCCAGGGCACGGCATTTCAATCGTTTTCCCCTTCTGCCATAAGGGATGGTGCTATGTTCATGGGCAGAACCGACGGTGAACCGGGCTTTGCAAAAATGGTGGTCAACGAAGATGGGTCGTTTGAGGAGGTAGGGATCATTTCCACGGCTAGCGATGGAGGTGGACGGATAGCAGTACGGGACAGTGATTTTGGGGTTTTTCACGATCTGGCCAATTCCGATGTGATGAACACCTTCGACCCTGAGACCATGGAGGTCCTATCCACTACGTTCGACGTGTCCGCAGCCAATGCCCTTGCCGAGGAGGATGTCCGCTATCAGGATATTATTTTCCGGGGGGATACCGAGATATTGACCTTTATGAGAACCTTGACCCAGGGAACCTTACCCAATGTGCCCTTTCCCGTGATAGATATAAATGCAGGTGAGGTAACCGAAATTATTGATTTGGAGGGGGATAACAGTTTTATTCAGTTCGTCAATACCACACGGTATTTTGATGAAAGTGGAAACATGTATGTCTTCCACGGAGGGGATGGCTTAACAACTTCCTCCGCTATTTTAAAAGTCCCGGCAGGAACCAACGCCTATGATACCGAGTATAATTTTGAAGTCCCTTTGGTAGTAAACCCTTCATTGACGGTAACCGGTGGGGCTTTTATGACCGGATACGATTATTTTAAGGACGGGGTCGGTTTTGCCTTGATCAATGAATCCATAGATCCGGAGATTTTGGAAATAGTTCAGGACAGCGGGGGCAATTTAACCCCGGAAGACCAGCAGCGCATTCAAGAGTTATTGTTTAATTCACCTACCGCTGCTTATGTACAGGTTAATCTGGAAGCACAGACCGCAATGAAGATAGATGGTCTTCCGGCCTTATCCGTATTTGACAATGCAGGGCTTACCTATTCCGGTGATACCGTGCTTATCTCCATTTCCAATCCGTCGGTAAATGCATTGTACACCTATGATCGTGCTGCTGGGAGTGCCACCAAGGCATTTGATATGACCGGGGCGACCATTTTTACGGTCATCGATTTATCCGAAAACGTACAATAGCAAAAATGGCACTTTCCATTTTAACCCTAGGTTGTCTGTTGGGCTACGGCACTTCCAAGTACTTCCCTTTGGAAATAGGCCTGCTCAAGAGGCACAAAATAAAGGTACTGCTCGTAGCGAGTATATTTTTGTTATTCTCCGGTTATCTGTTCACCTTTTGGTATGATGGTATTAGTGCCTGGGCCATTTGGTCGGTGGCCGTGATGACCGTATTATCCTGTATTATCCTATCCATAAAGATGAATACGAAATGGATATGGGCCTGGGTCACGGCCCCTATCCTTTTTCTAATCCTCGAATTGCACTGATGCCGGCAAATCCCAAATACCTTTCCTCAGGTTGGAAGCGTTTCAGTAAGGTAATGGCGGCCGTTTTGGGCGGCTATGCGGCCTCTACCACCATTTTTGTGGCCGTAGCCGTGCATTCGTCAAAACCGGAAAATGCCTTGTTCAGTACCACCTATGGTTCTTTTTTGTTATGGGGCATCTTCATGGTAATGGTATACTGGGTAAACAAAGCATGGATTTCATGGTCGGTAATCTTGCTTATCACCGTTCTAAGTGTTTTGTCCATTGCAATAGCACCTTAAGATGAGAAAATTAAAGGGACTTGCCAGCAGAACGTATCACGTGATGTTCCATGTGCATACGGTTACGGGAATTGTAATCAGTTTTGCCCTATACGTCATTTTTTATGCGGGGGCATTTGCGCTGTTTTATAATGAAACCCGACAATGGGAAGATCCGGATTTACGCGTGCCTTACACTAATAATGTCGATTTGGACTTGGCCGTATCCAAAGTGGATAAGTTGCATACCATCGATTTTGGGGAAGAGGTGGACATTATCTTACCGAGCGTCCATAATCCTTTATTGCAAGTAAAGGCCATAGGGGAATCTCCTGCAGACTCCATAAAGGGGGAAACCATAAAGGTGGCCATGGCACCTTCCACTTTAAAGCGTATCGACGCAGCGGAAAACAGGGTTACTGTGGCAAGAACTATATATGAGCTGCATTTCTTTGATCAAATTCCGTATGCCGGATCGGTCATTGCCGGTTTTGTTTCCTTGTTTTTCTTTCTGGCCATCGTTAGCGGAACCTTGGTCCATTGGCGCAACGTGCTTACCAAGTTCTACGCTTTTGTCAAGGAAGGGAAATGGAAGTTGATCTGGACAAACATCCATACGGTATTTGGGGTGATAGGACTTCCCTTTCAGATCATGTATGCCATTACGGGGGCGTTTCTTGGTTTATTGGGCCTTGCGGCGGTTCCTATTCTGCTGTCCGGAAAATTCGAGCCCGACGATTTATTGGCCAAATTGGAGCCCTCGACCACTATCGAATTAAACAATGCGGCCCAACCGGCCGCTCATTTATCCATCAATGAACTCTACAAAAAGGTGGCGTATCATTTTCCGGATACTAAAATTCAGAGCCCTAGAATATTGCATTATGGCAAGGAGGATGCCATGGTTATTTGGTATACTAAGGACTATAAGGGATTGTCAGGTAGGGGGGAGATCAATATGACTATGAAGGACGGGGAAATAGTGGAGGAATACAGTGTACTACCCTATAACAAATCCTATGTACAAGATGTTTGGAACTATACCCATGCATTACATTATGGCAATTTTGGAGGGTATCTCATAAAGGTCTTGTTCTTTGTGCTGTCCATGATTACCTGTTTTATCATTATAAGCGGAATACTGATTTGGAGAACGGCCCGCGACAACAAAAAATACACTTTTAAACAACGTAGGTTTCATCACAAGGTCACCAAATGGTACATGGCCATTAGTCTTAGCATGTTCCCGGCCTTCGCCTTACTTTTTATAGCCAATAAGATAGTACCCATGGATGTTCCGGACAGAATAGCCATGGTAAATACCATCTTCTTCCTCGGCTGGCTTTTGCTTGCCCTTTATGGGCTCTTTATACACAATTATTCCAAACATAATAGAAATTATTTGATGCTGGGGGGAATCTTTTCCTTATTGGTGCCCATATGCAATGGTCTCGCGACCGGGGATTGGTTTTGGGAGACCGCGATACGCTATCCTTGGGTTTTTTATGTGGATGTATTTTGGATTTTCACGGGAATAATAGCGTTGTATGCCAGCGTTAAAGTGATGGTCAAGCAAGGGTCGGACAAACCCATAAAAGACAATCCCAATCACAAAAAGAGATTACAGCTTGGAAATGCATCCACACAAGGCAATTGAAAAAAGACGTTTGGGAGACAAAGGGAATACGATTGTCTTCTACCTATTTTAAAATATTCTAAATATAAATTTCTGCAAATCAGTTATTTAAATTGAATTCATACAACTAGAAAGTTAACTTTACTAGTACTTTTAGGGATAAGCATCAACTCCCAATAACTGTAATGGGCAAGAAGACGAATTTTGAGATTGTAAAAAAAGTATTGGACGACTTCCTTGAAGAACGTGGGCAGCGCAAAACCACGGAGCGCTATGCCATTTTAGAGGAAGTCTACGCCAGTAATGAACACTTCAACGTGGATAC
>JBCCZF010000083.1:0-8363 GCA_039188035.1 Bacteroidota bacterium
AGATACAATTATTTTACCTTAAAAAAATATTTACATAACTTTTAATTAACATTAAATTTACATTAAACTCGTAACATTTTAATTATCAATATTTTAATTAATTTGTGAGGTTCTTCTTTCATCGCCTTTTTTTTCAAAAAACAGATATCCCCGCTGTTTTTCTCCAAGGGATACTTGTTACCTTTGCCATCTTAAAAAGTAACTATTCATCTCTTCCAGTTTTGAAGCTAGAAATATGGAAATACCAAATGGTTACCTCAAAAACACAGCCATGTATAGGAGCCATACTTGTGGAGCGCTGCGGGAAGCGGACACCAATACCTCCGTTACCCTATCCGGATGGGTACAGAAGATCCGCGACAAAGGTTTTGTGGTCTGGGTAGACCTAAGAGATCGCTATGGTATAACCCAGTTGGTCTTTGACCAGGATCGTACTCCTAAAGCGCTTATGCAAAAGGCGCGGGACTTGGGCAGGGAATTTGTTCTCCAAGTAAAAGGAACCGTAATTGAGCGGGCCTCCAAAAACCCTAATCTTCCTACCGGGGATATTGAAATCCTTGTTCAGGAATTGAAAATCCTCAACCCGGCCAAAACACCTCCCTTTACCATAGCCGATGAAACCGATGGGGGGGAGGATCTTCGGATGAAATATCGCTATTTGGATATCCGAAGAAACCCGGTAAAGGACAGTCTGATCTTTCGGAGCAAAGTGGCCATGGAAGTCCGAAACTATCTTTCCGGACAGGGCTTCATTGAGGTGGAGACACCCTATTTGATCAAGTCCACTCCGGAAGGGGCCCGGGACTTTGTAGTGCCCAGTCGTATGAACGAAGGGCAGTTCTATGCGCTTCCCCAGTCCCCACAGACCTTTAAACAATTACTGATGGTTGGTGGGCTTGATAAGTACTTTCAAATTGTAAAATGCTTCCGGGACGAAGACCTCCGTGCCGACCGCCAACCGGAGTTCACCCAAATAGACTGTGAGATGGCCTTTGTGGAACAGGAGGACATCCTGAATACTTTTGAAGGGCTTACCCAATATCTGTTACAGGAAATTCGAGGGGTAAAAGTCGACAGCTTTCCCCGGATGACCTTTGATGAGGCCATGCGCACCTATGGGAACGACAAACCGGACATTCGCTTTGGGATGCAGTTCGCGGAGCTCAATGCGGTGGCCCAACATAAGGATTTTAATGTTTTCAATTCTGCGGAACTGGTCGTGGGCATTGCCGTGCCCGGGGCCAATTCCTATACGCGAAAGGAAATTGACAAGTTGATCGATTGGGTAAAACGACCCCAAGTAGGTGCCAAGGGCATGGTTTATTGCAGGTGTAATGCCGATGGTACTTTTAAATCTTCCGTGGACAAATTCTACGATCAGGACGATCTGGCCCGGTGGGCCAAAACTACCGGGGCCAAACCTGGGGATCTTATTTGCGTGCTTTCCGGTAAGGCCAGCGAAACGCGTGCCCAATTGAGCGCCCTGCGCATGGAATTGGCAGAGCGTTTGGGACTCCGTAAACCGGACGAGTTTGCCCCCTTATGGATCGTGGATTTTCCCTTGTTGGAACTGGATGGGGAAACCGGCCAATATCACGCCATGCACCATCCCTTTACCTCACCCAAGCCCGGACAACTGGAACTTTTGGAAACCGATCCCGGTGCGGTTAGGGCCAATGCCTATGATCTGGTACTTAATGGCAACGAAATTGGCGGAGGTTCCATTCGTATCCACGATAAGGACGTGCAGCGCACCATGTTCCATCATCTGGGATTCTCCCCGGAAGAGGCCAAGGCCCAATTTGGATTCCTTATGGATGCCTTTGAGTTCGGGGCTCCGCCCCATGGAGGTATCGCTTTTGGCCTAGACCGTCTGGTGGCGATTCTGGGTGGACAGGAGACCATTCGTGATTTTATCGCCTTCCCTAAAAATAACAGTGGCCGGGACGTTATGATCGATGCCCCCGCCCCTATCGACCCCGAACAGTTGGAGGAATTGGGGTTGAAATTGGGATAGACCTTTCAGGTTTTGGAAACCTGACAGGTCTATAAGGGTACGGTTCAAACGGCCAAACCGCATGCTTTATACCAAACAAATAGAACTTTTCTAACTTCAAGTGCATGAAAAAGTGGCTGAAAATCCTACTTCTCATTTTTGGCGGACTTGTACTTTTAATTCTTTGTCTTGCCGGATATGGTTACTACAACTATTGGGCAAAATATCCTGTCGATAAACAAAAATATCCTCATGAAATTGGTTGTTTAGACCCTTCAAATCCCGACATGAACGATGAATTCCAAAGATGTGAGCCGGGCAAAAAACCAGCTGGCTACTATCATAGTGCCTTTAAATATGCCTACAAAAATAACCCCACCAAGTTTAAAAGGTCTGTAATTTCATTTTTTAATAAAGAAGGCAACTACATTGATTCAGGTGTTTTGGGGATTCGATTTCTTATCGATTGTAATGGGAATATAGGAGATTATGAGATTAATGAAATGGACGTAAACTATGACCTAAAAGCCCTTAATCGGAATATGGTAGATCTACTTTTGAAATTTTGCCTGGATAAAAAACATTGGAAGGGCATAAAAGATAGGGACACCTACATGTATTTGATTATTAGGCTAGAACATGGAAAAATTCTTGAAATATTGCCTTAGTGTATTTTTTGTTTTAATCTCTTGCTGTAAAAAAAGTACGGTCCCGGATTCTTTAGCTGAAAGACAAGAATTATCCAGGGCGATCTATGATAAAGAAAACAAAAAACATGGTTTTGATTTTCTTTATCAGGGCACTCCAAAAGGAATGACATTATTGGATCAAATTCTAAAACTTGACAGTACCAATGCCGAAGCACTTCGCGCAATTTCAGTTCCCTATCTAAAGAGAGGATTGCCTCATAAATGGAAACCATTATTTGACAGCGCGGTAAAATACGATCCAAAAACATGGCAACCTTGGCGGGGCTATCTTTACCTGCGGTTCTACCGCGATTATAAAAAAGCCATTGCCGACTTTAACGCTTCAGATACCTTAACCTCATATATCGATTACCCCCAAGGGCATAGTGTGGATTATTGGAGGGGTATTGCCTATTTAGGGCTAAAGGATTATAAAAATTCCATTGCTTATTTTGATAAACATATCAAAAAAGAAACAGAAGACACGGGTGAAGATTGGGTAGAATTGGAAGCATTCCTATACCGAGGTATCGCCGAGTATGAATTGGGCAATCACCAAAAGGCCATTGCTGATTTTAAAAAGATAAAAACCCTTTTCTCTTATTCGGCCGAGGCGAAATACTATTGGGCCCAATGTTTAATTGTCCTAAACAAAAAAAGTGAAGCCCTTTCCCTATTGGGGGAAGCTGAAACCGATTATAAAAACCAGCTACGGCTTTCCCATGATTATGTGGAAATGCCCTATCAAATCTACTTGTCGGATATTGAAGCCCTAAAATCGTCCCTATTCCCTTAATTTTATCCTAATAAATTAGGGTTACCGTGTACAACACAAAAACACTGCTCCGAAAATTCCTGAAATGGCGGTATAAAAATATCTCCAACAAAACCTTTCTCCATATCCTCAGTGTATTGGTAGGCCTTTTGGCCGGATTGGCCTCCGTTACCCTAAAAAACATTACGTATTTTATCGAGTCTTCCCTGGAGCAGGGAATCCTGTTTTCTCAGAATGGCCTTTATTTCATATTGCCGATCATCGGACTTACCTTGGTATACCTCTATGTAAAATTCGTGCATAAGGAAAGGTTGAACCACGCCGTTTCCTCCATTCTTTTGGCCCTTTCCAAACGCAAGGGAATCATTCCCCCAAAACAGATTTATACCCAGTTGATTGCGGCGCCATTGACAGTAGGCTTTGGCGGATCTGTTGGACTTCTGGGGCCCGCCGTGGCCTCCGGGGCAGCCATAAGCTCCAATCTGGGCAGGTTGTTCCATATTAACCCCAAGACCAGTTCCCTACTGATTGCCTGTGCCTCGGCCGGGGCCATTTCCTCCATATTCCAGTCGCCCATTGCGGCCATTATATTTGCCGTGGAGGTATTTAGCCTGGACCTCACCATGCTTTCCGTGCTTCCCCTGTTGTTGGCCTCCATTTCCGGCGTGCTTACCTCCTACTTTTTTTTGGGCAATGAGGTACTTTTTGAATTTAACATTACCGAGGATTTTCGGGTAAAGGACACTTTTTTTTATGTGCTCCTGGGTGTGGGCACTGCCTTCGCCTCTATCTACTTCAACAAAATGTATTTTGGGATACAAGGCTTGTTCAAGCCCCTAAAGAGTCCAAAATACCGCCTTTTGGTAGGTGGATTGGCCATAGGAGTGATGCTCTATTTGATTCCACCCCTATATGGCGAGGGGTTCGGGTTTATCAACAGCCTTTTGGAAGGGCAACATAAAATGGCCCTGGGCCGTACCCCTTTTGATGATTATATGGGGAACATCTGGGTGGTCATTGCCCTTTTGATAGGCATCACGATCTTTAAGGCCGTTGCAATGACCACTACCCTGGCCGCGGGAGGCGCCGGCGGGATATTTATTCCCACCATGGTCATGGGCAGCGCTTTGGGCAATGTAGTAGCCAAAGTGCTCAACCATTCCGGGTTGGGATTGTCCGTTTCCGAAAGTAATTTTACACTTATTGGGATGGCAGGCCTTATCGCCGGAGTGCTGCACGCCCCCTTAACGGCCATATTCCTTATTGCCGAAATCACTGGAGGTTATGCGCTGTTCGTTCCCCTGATGATTACGGCTTCCATTTCCTATTTAATTACCAAAAATGCTACGGATTATTCCATCTACACCCGCGAACTGGCTGAGCAGGGGGCTTTATTGACCCATAACAAAGATCAGGCCGTACTGACCCTGATGCAGTTGGACGATGTAATAGAATACAACTTTAAACCGGTTTCCCCGGAAATGAGCCTGGGTGAAATGCTTCACCAATCCGTTTCCAAATCCACACGCAACATCTTCCCGGTAGTTGACGAAACCGGCGCCCTGGCCGGAATCGTATTGCTGGATGATATCCGGGAATTTATGTTCGACACCAAAATGTACGATAAAACACAGGTTCAAAGCTTTATGCGCACTGCGCCGGAGCTTATTTTTTATGGAGAGGACAGCATGCAAAAAGTAATGCGAAAGTTTCAGGATAGCGGTGCTTGGAACCTGCCTGTAATCCAACATGGGAAATACCTGGGTTTTGTCTCCAAATCCAAATTGTTGACCGCCTACCGCAGGGAGTTGATCAACTTTACGAAATAGCCTTCCAAAAGGAAACATCCAAGACCAATGGATATCGATTACTCCTCGTCCTCAAATTTGGTATCGGCCGTACGGGTATCCTGGCCAATGGTAAAGTCCTTGAAATCCTTGGGATCTTCCTGGTTGCCCTCAAAATAAAAAATGGCCAAATGGGAATTTTTACTTTTTAGGGCCTCAAAATCCATCGCATCGAAAAAGTTGTTTTGGACTTGAAGTTGTGTAAGTTGGGGCAGTTCAAAAATCGCTACCGGCAATAGGCCCCTAAAATTATTCTCGTTCAAGGTTAGGGTGTTCAAGTTTTTAAGCTGGGCGATTCCTTGGGGAAGCGGCCCCTGCAATTGATTGTCGGACAGCTCCAAACGTTCCAAAGTTTTGATTTCCATCAAATCATCCGGAAGGGAACCTTCCAACGAATTATAGGACAGAAACAACCATTTTAGCTTTTTTAATCGACCAAGGCCTTCCGGAATGGTTCCGGTTAGACTGTTGGAAAAAAGATCCAAGACCTCCAAATTCAATAGTTCTTTTACCGCCTCTGGAATAGGGCCTACCAATTGGTTTTTGCCCAACCGAAGTTCCTTAAGGTGTTTTAGCCTGGTAATGCTTGCCGGTATCTTTCCTGAGATACGGTTAAAGGCCAGGTTTAGTACTTCCAAATGTTTTAATCTGCCTATCTCTTCAGGGATGGTTCCCCCCAAATTATTATTGAACAAGGAAAGTGAAACCACGTGGCCATTACTTAGGGTTACCCCATGCCATGAAGATACGGGCTGCGAAAGATTCCATTGCACGGTCCAGTCCTCACCCTGGGTATGTTTATAAAAGTGCAGGAGAGCCTCCTTTTCCCGTTTGGAAACCTGGGCAAAGAATATATTTGTAGATATACTAAAAATCAGCAGAGCAAAAAGGCCTTTTTTCATTTCTGAGTTGGAATAGTTGGGTTATGTTTGCTATCATAACGTTCTGTCCCAGTGCTTTGTTGTGTAAGATTTATCGCCCCGTTTGCCGTATTGTTCCTAACGAAAAAGACAGCTTTGTAAACAAGAATCATCGTGATTTTATACCTTTGGAACCTATGAAATCCTTATAGCGGGATTTTTAGGGGAAGGTAGTACATCAACAAAAGGAAATGTTTAAAAATCGATCTATTGGGTTAAATGTAAGCGGATGAAATATATAATCTTTCTTGTGGTTATAGCCTCCCTGGCCTCCATAACCTACGGTTTCTCCATTCAGTAGGAAGCGCTTCCCTTGGCCAGTAAATATATTGGTTTTGGCACCATGGGCCTTTTTTTGGTGGCTATGCCCCTGTTTTTAATTACCCAGAGCAAAGGCAAGAAAATGAAAGATTACATGCTTACAGACGAGAACCTTAAAAAAATGAGATCTCGGGAAAATAACAAATCCAAACGGTAATCGTGCCGTTGGGTAGCCGTTCTACTATTGTTAGATCAAGCATACTTTTGGCAGCACACCCCGTTCTTTTGACTGAAAATACTTGTATAGCTAGGACTATGGAGGCCTCCGGATCTTCGCGCCCATAGGCGCGTATTATGTTGTGCCTCCCCCGGAACAAAAGTCAGCCTCACTTTTAGACGCAGTACAGCTAACATAACACGGGATAGAGCCTATCAGACCCAATCCGAATATACGGGTCCTTCCCCAGAGTACTAGGAATTCAACGCCTATGCCCGTTGACTATAGGAACCTTAATTCAAGTTTCGTTTCTGAATAAAAAAGCGTTGGAGGAGGGCCCCAGCCTCTTGGGCCATAATTCCCCCACTAACGGTGGTTTTGGGGTGTAGCGTGGTGCCCATGGCCCCAAAACCCCTTTCGGGGTCTTCCGCCCCGAATACTATTCTGGAAATCTGACTCCAGTATAGGGCCCCTGCGCACATCTGACAGGGTTCCAATGTAACATATAGGGTACAGTCGTGTAGGTATTTGCCCCCCAAAAAATGGGCAGCGGCCGTTATAGCCTGCATTTCGGCATGGGCCGTAACATCGTTCAACTGTTCGGTCAAATTGTGCGCCCGGGCTATGATCCTATCCCCAACCACAATTATGGCCCCTACTGGAACCTCTCCCTTTTCAAAAGCGGTTTCCGCCTCCTGCAAGGCCTTCTTCATAAAATAGGTATCATCGTAAGGTAAAACCATAGACTAAAATAAATGCACAATGGTATTAAAAAATGACTTTTTCTCCCCTTATTTCGCCTTTTTTAAGCCAGATAGCCCCACTAGTTGACTCAAAAAGGTTTTCATCTGGTATTAAAAGCCCTGTCTTTCACTTCAATCGCAAAAATCCAATATGGGTTCAAGACAAAAAATGTTTCCCCAATCAATACTTACTCTTTGTTTTGGGGACAAAAACACCTGGAAGTCTGCTATAAACAATCTGTTCACAAAATAGGTATTTGAGACCTACTAAAAAAACTATCCTCGTAAATTTGCAAACCAGAATGAGCCTCCTGAACCAAATACAAACTCCGCGGGACCTTCAAGACGTTTCCATAAATGTACTTCCCGTACTTGCCCAAGAGCTTCGGGAGTTTATCATCGAGGTAGTAGCCACCAAGGAAGGGCATCTGGGCGCCAGTTTGGGCGTAGTGGAACTCACCATAGCCCTTCACTATGTTTTTAATACGCCGTATGACAAACTGATCTGGGATGTGGGGCACCAAGCTTATGCCCATAAAATTCTAACAGGCCGTCGGTCTATTTTCCACACGAACCGACAACTTGGCGGCCTAAGCGGCTTTCCCAAAAGAAGCGAAAGTAGATACGACGCCTTTGGAACGGGGCATAGTTCTACTTCTATTTCGGCCATCCTGGGAATGGCCATAGCCTCAAAGCTCAAAGGGGAAGGGAATCGGCATCATATTGCAGTAATCGGGGATGCATCAATCGCATCGGGGATGGCTTTTGAAGGCCTTAACCACACCGGGGATACGGATGCCAATATCCTAATTGTCCTAAATGATAACGCCATAGGGATTGATCCCAGTGTCGGGGCCTTAAAGAACTATTTAACACGTGTTAAGGAAGGTACAGCTAAGGAGGAAAACTTCTTTG
>JBCCZF010000084.1:0-8336 GCA_039188035.1 Bacteroidota bacterium
CAAAAGGTTTTCTGGAGGAGGTAAACCCATAGAAATAAAGCACATTAATGGTGGCGAGCATCAGAAGGAACAGGGCATTCTCCAAATAATAGGTGTCCAAACCCAAAAAGAACGCAAGGAATTGGGCAATATCCGTAAGCACGATCAAGCAAAATACCACAAACACCCCATGCAACCATCCAACATTCAACCAGTCCAGTTGTGAATAGTTGGTCTTCATTACCTGCTTATACCGTTTTACCTGGACAAAACATAAAAGGATATAAAAAAGTACATGGATCACATAAGCAATATAGGTTTCCGAAATGCATATCCCGCCCCTTGTGATCCAAATACCAATTCCCATGACGAGGAAAGGAAAAAAATGAAGGAGATTCCGTTTTGAAAAAACAAACTGTCTTTGGGTAATACAACGGATATAAAACAGCAATAAGGGCCCATATAAAAAACCGTAGGCACAATTGATACTTTGCAAAAAATCACGGGCGATCCCCCTATTCGCCAAAAAGAGTCCCAAAATCTGCACGGTAAACGTCCCTATAATTGTAGCCAGAAGAAGATCGCCCTTACTTTTTTTGGTATTGGAGATTAAGATATAGATGGTAAGCAAAGTCCCTTGAAGAATAATGGCAATATGGATTACGTTGGTAAGGGAAAACCTGATAACTGGCCAAGGTAAAGGGATTATAGGCTAAATATACAAAGTGGCTTACGGAATACTAAAGACACCAACGGCATACACCTTAATCCGTGGAATTCACGACTAATTCCTTAAAACCGGGTGTCATGAACTCTTGGACATTTCCCTCCACATCCAAATAGACGATATAGGCATCCAACTGATCCTGTTTTTTTAGGATATCCCTGGTTTTCTCCAGATCCATGGCCATAAAGGCCGTGGCATACGCATCGGCCAGGGCGCAGGAAGGCGCCAAGACGGTGGTGCCCAAAGTATTGGAATTCTTGGTAAATCCGGATTTTGGGTCTATGGTGTGCACGTATTTTTTTCCGGTAAGGGAGTCTATCCGGAACTTCCGATAGTTGCCCGAAGAGGCCAGGGCCCTATCCTTCAAGTGCATTGTTATCTTAAGTTGCCTCCCCTCGGTTATTTGGGGATCGTCAATACCCACGGTCCAAGGTTTCTTCTTAATCCGGTTTTCCCCCTTGCCCACCAGTTCGCCCCCTACCTCGACTAGATAGTCGTTAATTCCTTGCTGATCCAAAAAAGCCGCCAAACGGTCAATAGCGTAGCCCTTGGCGATCGCATTAAAATCGAGATAGGTCCCGGAATTTTCTTTCTGTAGATGGCCCGTTTTAGTCAAGGTAATCTTTTTGAGCCCCACATACTGTAATAAACTATCTACTTTAATACTATCCATAACCATGCCCGGGCCAGGGCCAAAACCCCACGCATTGACGAGCACGCCTACCGTAGGGTCAAAATAACCGTCCGTATCCCCATGCACTTCTTGGGAAAGTTGGAACACTTCACGAAACATATCATCCACAACGACCGAAGTATCCCCCTTATTGATCCTGGAGATATCCGAATTGGGGATGTATGTGGATAACGATCGGTTTATAGCATTAAATATGGAATCGATGCCGCGTTGCAAATCCTGTCTTTCGGCACTTAGATAAACTATGCCGTAGGAAGTGCCCAAGGCTCCGCCGGTATTGCGGTTTTCCACAAGTTCCGTTGGATTACCGCCACAGGAGACCAGGGCATAAAAAAGTACAACCCGAAAAACCACCTTATTCATCGTTAATTTCCATAAGTCCATCATACTCCACGGCATAGGGTTCATTCAGAAATACGGGCAATTGCCGATCACTGGCATTGGAGAGCCCTACTCCCGCGTAGTAGGTCTTGGCCTCCATTTTTTCTGCTCGATCCTTGACCTTTTGTATCAATTTTGGATCATAATGCCTAGGGTTCCCAGGATACGGCACATTTCGTACCACGATAAAATGCAATAGCTTCTCTTTAAGGCACACAAACTGGGGGTTTTTTTTAAGGCTGCTGTTCACCCCCAAAAATTCGTACCCTTCCTGCTCCAATTGTCTTCCCACAATATTCATGGCCAGGTTATGCAGTTCCTGTTCCGTTAAGGGTTTGCCCATAATCAAACTAAAAAAACCTGACGGAACGCGGAAACGCAGTCAGGTTTGTTATTTTTTCCCGAAGACCCCGCCGGTTTTTACTTTTGGCCACACTCCACTCAAGGTGACACCTGTTGGGTCTATCTCGTTGAAGACTTGGTCTGTTATCCCCCAAAGTCGTCAAAGCGAATATGCTCATCGGGGATTCCAAAATCCTCCCCCATTTTCTGCACCGCCTTGTTCATTAATGGTGGGCCACAAAAATAGAGTTCAATATCCTCAGGGGCTTCATGATGGTCCAAATAGTTATCGATAACACAGTTATGTATAAATCCGACAAAACCGTCCCCGGATGCGTCTATGTTTTCCTTTACCTTCCAGTTATCCTCTGGTAGCGGTTCCGACAAGGCCAGATAAAATTTAAAGTTGGGGAAGTTCTTTTCCAGATCATAAAAGTGCTCCAGATAGAACAACTCTCTTTTTGAGCGTCCCCCATACCAATAGGTTACTTTACGTCCTGTTTTTAATGTCTTGAAGAGATGGTACAGATGGGAGCGCATCGGGGCCATTCCGGCACCACCGCCCACATACAGCATTTCCGATTCGGACTCATTGATAAAGAATTCGCCATAAGGGCCGGAAATGGTCACCGTATCACCGGGTTTTTGGGCAAAGATAAAGGAGGAAGCTACCCCTGGATTTACATCCATCCAGCCATTTTTGGAACGGTCCCAAGGCGGCGTCGCAATACGCACATTAAGCATGATCTCCCTTCCTTCGGCGGGATACGAGGCCATGGAATAGGCCCGCTCCACGGTTTCGGTGTTTTTCATCACCAAAGGCCAAAGGCCAAATTTATCCCATTCCGCTTGGAACTTGTCCGGAGCGTCGTGTTCCTCCGGATGGGCCGTGATATCAATATCGGCATATTTTATCTCACAAGGTGGGATTTCGATCTGAATGTATCCGCCGGCCTTGTAGTTCATATCCTCTGGAATTTCCACTACAAATTCCTTGATAAAGGATGCCACGTTGTAGTTCCGCACAACGGTGGCTTGCCATTTCTTGATTCCGAAAACCTCTTCCGGAATCTCAATTTCCATATCCTGCTTCACCTTCACCTGACAGGCCAAGCGGGCACCGTGCTGTAACTCCTTCCTGGAAAAATGAGGCGTTTCCGTAGGCAGGGCCTCACCACCACCGGAAAGCACGTGACATTCGCACTGGATACAGGTACCACCACCACCACAGGCGGAGGGCAGAAATACCTTTTGGTTCCCCAAGGTAGACAGCAAGGAACTTCCGGAGGCCACTTCTACCTTCTTTTCGCCATTAATGGTTATGGTGACCGGTCCTGATGGGGACAACTTTTCCTTGGTAAACAATAATAAGGCCACTAATAGCAACAGTAATATCAAAAAAGAGATTACCGTAATCAAGATGGTACCTCCAACACTTGTAACTAAAATCATTTGTGTTCTTTTATTACTTGGTTATACGATAATTCCTTTTCTTGCTTTTCTTTCTTTTGGCGTTCCAATTCCTGATCCACATCATCGATAACCACTTCAACATCTTCCCCTTCTTCCTCGCCACCTCCGGTGAGCATGCCCCCAAAACTTTGGAAACCAATACCCATAAGCCCGGTGATAATGAACGTAATTCCCAACCCACGCAAAGGGGCAGGGACATTGGAATACCGTATTTTTTCACGGATGGCGGCAATGGCCAAGATAGCCAGGAACCATCCTATCCCGGAACTGATCCCATAATTGAGGGCCAAGCCCAAGGTTTCTATCTCGCGGGCCTGCATAAAAAGGGAGCCTCCAAGAATGGCACAGTTTACCGCAATTAGGGGTAAAAATATACCAAGGGAATTATACAGGGAGGGGGAAAACTTTTCCACTACAATCTCCACCAATTGCACCATGGTGGCAATGGTGGCAATAAAAAGGATAAAGGATAAAAAACTAAGATTATAATCTGCGTATTCCGGCCCCAACCAGACCAAGGCCCCATCTTGGAGTAAATACTGGTCCAAAAGCCAGTTCAAGGGTACCGTAACGGCCAGCACAAAGATTACCGCGGCTCCAAGTCCTACGGCCGTAGCCACCTGTTTGGAAACCGCCAGGTGGGAACACATGCCCAAGAATACGGCAAAAACCATATTATCAATAAAAATGGACTTGAAAAATAACTCGAAATGCTCTAACATCCTTCTTGTTTTATTTACGCACTTAACTATTTATTAATTCTCCTCTACAAGTGCCGGATTACGGGAACGTTGTACCCAAATGATAATCCCCACTACGATCAAGGCCGCCGGTGGGATAATCATAAAACCGTTGTTCTCATAACCAAAGGCATACAGTCCGGTTTTGTCTATGGGATTGCCCAAAACGGGATATCCAAAAAGCGTACCGGAACCCAAAAGTTCCCTAAAGAATCCAACGATTACGAGGATAACCCCATACCCCAGTGCATTGCCAATACCGTCCCAGAATGAACGCCATGGGCCGTTCGCCAAGGCAAAAGCCTCAAAACGTCCCATAATGATACAATTGGTAATGATAAGGCCAATAAACACGCCCAAGGTCTTGCTCAACTCATAGGCAAAGGCCTTAAGCACCTGGTCTACAATAATCACCAGGGAAGCTACCACAACCAATTGCACGATAATCCGGATTTTGGATGGGATAATGTTTCGCATAAGGGAGATGACCACGTTGCCCACGCCCATAACGAAAATCACGGATATGGCCATTACTACGGAAGCCTTTAGTTCCGCTGTAATCGCCAGGGCAGAACAGATACCCAACACCTGAATGGTAATGGGGTTATTGTCCGCTAGGGGATCCGATATAAGTTTTACATCCTTTTTGGTAAGTAATGCCATGATTATTGCGTTCTAATATTTTCCAAATAGTCCTTGTACAAGCCCAGGCTCTTACTGATCATTGCAGAAATACCGTTACCGGTAATTGTGGCCCCGGCCAGGGCATCTACCTCATTGTCGTCCTTTATTTGGTTCACGGGATCGTTATTCCCCTTGGCCACGGTGATGCCCGCGTATTTTGTACCCTTCAAAATAGTCTCCCCGGTAAAATCGTCCATAAAATACCGTTGGTTGATGTTGGCCCCCAATCCAGGGGTCTCCCCTTTGTGGTCAAAGAATACACCTTGTACCACCATTTGGTCGTCCAAGGCGATGAATCCCCAGATAGCATCCCAAAGACCTTTGCCGTACATGGGTAGAATGTGGTATTTCTGGCCGTCCTTTTCCCCGATCAATACAGGAAGTTTAGGCGTTTCCCCATTTTTCATTAGGGCCAATTGTTTTTTCATATCAATAAGGTAGGCCTCATCGTCCTGGGTAATCTTATCGCCCTCAATGACCAATTGCTCGGTAATGTATTTGGAGAATTCCTGTTCCACAAGGGCAGCGGGCACCTTATTGACACTGCCTTCGTCCACATTTTCGTTTACGCCCATGGCATACAGGATATTCTGTTGCTTTTCAAACCGTTCGTTCTCCCTTATCCGGTCATTCAACGAGGAGGCCAAAAAAGCCAAAATAGAACCTACCACCACTACCATTAGGGCGGCGAAGATGACCGTATAACTATTTTTTTCCGTATCGATAGCCATATCTAAACTGTTTCAACCTTAATTTCTTCAGCGGTCTGTCCCTCCGAATCCCGAGGTAGGATAACCGCATTTTTAGCTCTTTTCAACCTTCTGTTGACATTGCCCCGGATCACATAATGATCTATGGTGGGCGCAAAGACGTTCATCAGGAGAATGGCGAGGAAAACCCCTTCCGGATAGGCCGGGTTGAACACCCGGATCATTACAGAAAGGAAACCGATAAAAAAGCCATAGAACCACTTGCCCTTGTTCGTCTGTGCCCCGGTGACCGGATCGGTAGCCATATATACGATACCAAAGGCCAGGCCTCCAATAAGCAGATGGTGCCAAAACGTAAAGCTCATAAGACCATAAAAGTTACTACTTGGCGTTATCCAACCGGCATCTACGACCCCATTGAAAATGAGGCCCATGACCAAGGCGCCGATTACGGCACTCACCATTATCCGCCAACTGGCTATTTTACTAAAAATAAGGAAGAGTCCGCCGAGAAGTATCAAAAAGGTCGAGGTTTCCCCCACAGATCCCGGGATAAACCCGAAGAACATATCCGATATGGAATACGTGTACCCATCGGCATTGTTCTGCGCCAAAAAACCGAGGATGGTCTCCCCGGAAATGGCATCCGGCCCCCCGGCGCGATCCACAGCCTCATGGACCCATACCTTATCCCCACTCATCCAGGTAGGATAGGCAAAGAAAAGAAAGGCACGTATGGTAAGGGCGGGATTTAAGATATTCATCCCCGTTCCGCCAAAGACCTCTTTTCCGATAACAACCCCGAAGGCCACGGAAACGGCCAACATCCAGAGTGGGGTGTCAATAGGAACGATAAGGGGCACCAACATTCCGGTAACCAAATACCCTTCCTCCACTTCATGTCCCTTGATTACGGCAAAGATAAATTCGATAAGAAGTCCTACCCCGTAGGAAACGATCACCAGGGGCAAAACCTTAACGATCCCGATCCATAAATTCTCCCAGGTAAGGAAGTTTTCCCAAAGGGACAAAATCCTAGGCGTGCCATTGGCGGCATCAATGGCCGCATAGTGCTGATAGCCCGCATTGAACATGGAAAAGACCAGTACGGGAAGCAGTGCCATGATCACGGTGTTCATGGTACGCTTTAGATCGTCGACGGCCCGGATATGGGATCCGTTATGGGTAACTTCGTCCGGAGCGTACAAAAAAGTGTGGATGGCATTGAAGGCCGGGGCCATTTTCTTCCCCCGGAACCTATGCTTAATAATATGCAATCGTTTCTTTAAGGTCAATTTCTTGTCGCTCATGGTTATCCGATTTCTTTATGTAACAAATCCAAGCCTTCGCGAATGATCTGTTGGTGCGGTTGCTTGGAAACACACACAAATTCAGTAAGGGAAAAATCTTCCGGTGCCACTTCGTAAAGGCCCAATTGCTCCATTTCGTCCAAATCCTTGATCATACATGCCTTTAGCAGTTGCATGGGATAAATATCCAAGGGGAAGACTTGTTCGTAAAGTCCGGTTAGCACAAAGGCACGGTGTTCCCCATTGGTATTGGTGGTAAGGTCGTATTTTTTTTGGGGCTGCATCCAGGAGAAGGTCAATGCCCTGGTTTTGGAGATTTTGTTGAACACAGGTTTGTTCCAGCCGAAGAACTCGTAATCATCCCCTTCGGGTATTGCCGTTACCGTGTTGTTATAATACCCGAGGTACCCATCAGGTTGGGTCTTGCTTCCGGTAAGCACATCCCCGTTAATGATCCTAAAATTATTCTCTTTGACTCCGGCAGCGTATAAAAAGGTAGCGATTTCGGCACCTATTTTGGTCGCGTAGTACTTGGGGGATTTTATGGAAGAACCGGCCAGTGCTATAATGCGTTCCGGGTTAAATACCCCGGTCAGTACCAGTTCGCCCAATATCACCAAATCCTGGGGAGTCACCGTCCATACCAATTCACCCTTGTTCACAGGGTCGATTTTATTGATTTGCGTTCCCACCAATCCGGCAGGATGCGGTCCGGAAACGGTATGCAGCGCAATGTCCTGAAGATTGGCCAAGGGCGATGTGGACGTATTGCCCACGGAGACATGTACTTTTCCGGGAGTCAATTTTCCTAAGACGGTAATCGCGGCCTGCAGTTCCTTTTCCTTGCCTTGAAGTGCAAAATCCAGATTGGCCGCCAAAGGGGCCGTGATGTATCCCGAAACAAAGATAGCCTTGGGGACGGTGTCCGGATCGGCTACAATATCGTAGGGTCTTTGCTTGATGAAGGGCCAACATCCGCCCTTCAACAAATAGGTCTTTATTTCCTGGGCGTCCGCACTGTTTGGATCAAGGGCATCGTGCTTCACATTTTGCTGTTCCTTATCCGCCAGGATCTTTAGGGTGAGAATACGTCGCCGGGCACCACGAACTATTTCCACCAGCTCCCCGCTTACCGGGGAAACAAACAACATATCCTCCCTGTTCTTGTTGTAGAACAGTGCTTCCCCGGCCTTGACCTCCGCACCTTGTTTCACCAACATTTTCGGGGTTATCCCATGGAAATCTTCGAGGTTTATGGCGTATACGTTACTTAAAACTGCTTTGGAAAGGGTTTGC
>JBCCZF010000085.1:0-8290 GCA_039188035.1 Bacteroidota bacterium
GTAACGCACAGGGGAGCATCCGGAACGCGCTTCCGCTTGGGCGATCTAACATTCGTGATGCGGGAATTTCAGGTCCATTCCTCCACCATGGATATCAAAGGTGTCTCCCAAATATTTGGTGCTCATGGCGGTACATTCAAGGTGCCATCCGGGAAATCCATCGCCCCAGGGGGAGGGCCATCGCATAATATGCTGGGGTTCCGCCTTTTTCCAAAGGGCAAAATCCTGTGGATTTCTTTTTTCCTCCTGCCCTGCAAGATTACGCGTATTGGAAATCATATCATCCAATTTTCGACCGCTCAACTTGCCGTAATCATGGGTCTTATTGAACTCGGGTACATCAAAATAAACGGATCCATTAACCTCATAGGCAAGGCCTTTTTCCAGGATTTCCTTTACGATTTGGATCTGTTCAATAATATGTCCCGTGGCTGTGGGCTCAATATTGGGCGGCAATGTATTGAACTGTTGTAAGGTGTGGTGAAAATCTAGGGTATAGCGCAGCACCACTTCCATGGGTTCCAAACGTTCCAAGCGCGCCTTTCTAGCGATTTTGTCCTCGCCATGGTCGGCATCGTCCAACAAATGCCCGGCATCCGTAATATTCCGTACGTAGCGTACCTTGTAGCCCAAATGTTTTAGGTACCGAAAAATGGTATCAAAAGAGATAAAGGTGCGGCAATTGCCCAAATGCACATTGCTATATACTGTGGGGCCACAGACATACATCCCAACAAATTCCTTGTTTATGGGTGTAAAAACCTCTTTTTTTCCGCTAAGTGAATTATGGACCCTGAGGGTTTGATTTTCGAAAAGTGGCATTAGATGCGTGGGCTATTGAAATGGGGTATCCAGGTTAATATAGTCCAAAAACTCTCGCCGAACCGATTCTTCCTTAAATTTTCCGCCATATTCGGCCGTAACGGTGCTGCTTTCTATGTCCCGAATTCCCCGGGAGTTCACACAAAGATGTTTGGCGTCGATTACACAGGCCACATCTTTCGTGCCCAATACCCGTTGTAGTTCCTTTACAATTTGAATATTCATCCGTTCCTGTACTTGCGGTCTTTTGGCAAAATAGTCCACAATACGATTCATTTTGGAAAGACCAACTACCGTACCGCTGGAAATGTAGGCGATGTGTGCCCGTCCTACGATAGGCAGTAAATGATGTTCACAGGTAGAATACACGACAATATTCTTTTCCACCAACATTTCGCCGTACTTGTATTTATTTTCGAAGGTAGACGACTTTGGCTTACGATCTGGATGAAGCCCGGCAAAAATCTCCTTGACGAACATTTTGGCCACGCGATTTGGAGTACCCTTTAGGCTGTCGTCCTCCAGATCCAACCCTAGGGTAAGAAGAATGTCCCGAATATTGGTCTGTATCCGTTCAATTTTCTCGGCATCGTTTAGCCTAAAGGCATCCTTTCGCATAGGGGTCTCCTGAGATGCGGATACGTGGTCGTCGCCCATCTCCTCAAAATGCTCTTCCAATCTGCTTTCGATTTTCATTTAGAATGTACATTATACGAAACGCAAAAGTACGCATAAAATGCCAGTCGACCCCGAATTTCCGGTATATGGCAAGCCAAATGCATGTTAAGATTGGTATTTTTTGATTTAAACAGTATGGTAGACCATGGCAACTATTTGTCCCGTCTTGGATTGGAAATTGGACGTTTACTTTCGGTGACCGAACTCATTTATGCTTTTGTGATGGAAGCGTCACGTCCCGAGACGTATCGCGATTTAATATTAAAGTTTCCGGGGTTTTCTCCTCAATTCCTGAAATTCCCTAAAAAGCACTAATCATAAACCGTTTGTCGATTAACGGCAAAAATCTCGGATGAAAACATACTAAACCGCAGGTAAGCGAGTTAGATTAGATGACACCGAACTTTTCCCCATTTCGCCAAGTGTAACATAAGCCCACATGTATGCGCACGCTTTTTATGGCTTTCTGTGCCATGTTGATGATGATGTTGAAGGCAGAGGCCCAAAACTCGGCCGATTGTAGGACGGCCATTCCTGTTTGTGCCGATCAAGGCCCCCTATTTTTTGAGGCCGATGGCAGCGGGGACATCGATGACTTTGACCCGGATACCATAAGGCAGACCGGTTGTTTGGAAAAAGGAAGTGTGGACAATGCCAATATCGAGAACAACACCTCTTGGTTCGTTTTTAGGGCAGGTACTGCGGGACAGGTAGGTTTTGATATAGAGGCCTTGCCCGTCGGCGGGGGAACTGTAACCACCGCGGAATGGGATTTTGCCGTATATGGCCCGGATGTGGATTGCGGTGCCATTAGCAATGGTACGGCACAGCCTATACGCTGTAATTATAACGTGAACAACACCAGTTTTACGGGAATCGGGGTTAATCC
Source organism: Bacteroidota bacterium (assembly GCA_039188035.1). Lineage (GTDB taxonomy): Bacteria > Bacteroidota > Bacteroidia > Flavobacteriales > Flavobacteriaceae > Ulvibacterium. Next base: position 2,390 of record JBCCZF010000085.1, read on the forward strand.
GGAGAACGGACAACAGGGGGCCCCTTTTATCGTAGATAGCCAAAATACCTACGATACTTGGTTGGATGTGCAGGCAGGGGAAATCTACTATATCCTGATCAATAACTACAATACCAATTTTAATGGGGATGCCGAACCTTATTCACTTACTTTTACCGGTACTTCTGTACAGGCGGATCAAAATACGGCTTTGGACTGCACCCTTCGCGACGAGTTTTTGGGGTTGGATATTATTGCCTGTGAAGGTGATCCGGACATAACCCTGAGTGCGTTGAACTCCCCGGCGGGGCAGGATATCGCCAATGTATTGTGGACAGTGGATTACGGGAATGACGGTATTATAGACGACACGCTTACCGGTACGGGACCTTTTGGGGCCGAGCTGGTGGTCTCCAGTCCCAATTCCGGTCGATACTTTGCGCAAATCACTACCATTTCCGGAACTCCTCCCACCGTGGGGGATTTTGGGGGTATCCTTATCACATTTTACGGGGTGCCCATTCTTGATAGGGTAGAGGTATTGGACACCAACCTTTCCATTGATCCCGATATGAACAATATTGAATTCTTTGTAGACGGGGATGGGGACTACGAGTATGCGATTAACGGAGGGACTTTTAGGGATGACCCCGTGTTCATGGACATTCCACCCGGTATAAATTCGGTGGTCATCAATGACAAAAATGGCTGTGGGACCACCGATCCCATCGATTTTTTGGTGGTCGGTTATCCCAAGTTCTTCACGCCCAATGGGGACAATATTAATGATACCTGGAACATTCGCGGAATAGAGACTTTGGCCAATCCCTTGGTCTATGTTTTTGACCGTTACGGAAAGCTATTGGCACAGCTTGGGGTAGGCAGCGACTGGGATGGTAATTTTAACGGGAGACCTATGCCGTCTACCGATTATTGGTTCCGTTTCGAATATGCCGAGGATGAGGCCGGTATCTTAGTGGCCAAGACGCGCAAGACCCATTTTACCTTAAAACGCTGAACCCAAAGTGTTCCTAGTGACCTCCTAGTGGCCATGGCGATTTGCAAAAACCTGGAAGGCATTATTGTCAAGGTTTCCCGGCCTATAAAAGAATCACCTTACATATAGGAACTTAGGGCACGTTCAATATCCTCTTTAAAGGTTTAGCGTAACGCCCAAGACAATATTGGTATTGATTCGATCAATTCGAGCCGGTGTGGGAAGCCCGGTGCTATACAGTTGTTCACTTACCTCTTGGTCCGTCCGGGTAACGGCGAGGTCCAACCTTGTATTGCCAAAGCTATAGCCCAATCCTCCGGAATAGCCGGTAAGGTCACTGGCCAGGTCCGGATCTTCATAAGGGCTTTGTTCCAAACGATATCCGGCCCTAAGGCTTAAACGGTCTATCCTAAATTCACCTCCTGCCCTAAAGGTAGATACGGGTCGAAGGGTGCGGGAGATAAAGGCGTTTTCCGAGGCGAAATCGGGATCCCGGTTGGGGAGCAACTCCGCTTGCGACATGTCTTGGTACGTATAGTCAAAGCTTAGAAGCCCATCCTTTCCGAAAATTATGGCCGCACTGCCTGTAAATTTTTCTGGTATTTCAATGGTGTATTCATCAAAAACGGTGACGAGATTAAGGTTTATAAAATCGATATCGGGGTCTACCAATGGGGAATCCGTGTTAATGCGTTGGGATAGGTCGTCCCGAAGCTTATACCAGGTTTTGGACTGATAACTTCCGCCCAATCGCATATTCTCGTTCAGCTTTAAGATGGCCCCCAAAGAATAGGAAAAGCCCCAGCCCTCCGTACGGACCAAATTATCAAAATTGATGAATTGGATATCGGAATTTGTACTGAAACCGCGTTCATCCAAGGTAGTAAGCTCCTCGTACAATACGCTGTGAAAATTTGCCGACGCCCCAAAATAGAGGTTATCCCCATATTGCGTGCCCAGATTAAAGACAAACTTGCTATTAAAACCAGAGGTATTCCTTACATAGTCTTGGTTAACCGTACCGTAATCGGCAATTGAGCTGTATGCCGTATTGTTGAGGTCATCCTCGTCATCGGCTACAAGAATACCGCTATGATATCCCAAAAAGGCCTGCTGATCCACAAAACCTGTTGGCGTATTGCCAATGGCCTGATATGCCTCTTCCAAAAATTCGCCTTCAAAGGGGAGTATAACATCCAAGGGTACCCCTTGCGCAAAATTGCTAAAATAATTGTCTATGCCCTGGGAGCTGTTTCCGCTAACGTATACCTGATTGTCAAAATTTCGTGCCATATCATAATTTAGGGCCAGGGAGACTTTTTTCCAGCCGGAATCCGAATCGGTATTTTTAAATACAAATACACCGCCAAACTGGTTTAGGTCCGTCGTATTTAAATCGGTACCGCTAACGCGGTCAAAATAAGCGGCCTCGTTATCCCTGTGGTAATAGGTCCCTGTCAGAGTCATGAGACTGTTGTTGAATACCGCCGAACCGGCCGGATTGCTATTTAGGGCGGACATATCGCCCCCCAGGGCGCCAAAAGCCCCGGCCATGGCCTGGTAACGGGCCGTTCCTTGCGTTCCCTCCTGTCCATAGCGCAGTACGTCATTGATACCTTGGGCACTGATTCCGGCGCATACCATGAGCATTATGAAAGATAGATACTTCTTCATTTGTTCAATTTTTTTAGCTATTCCTTCGAATGATAATCTGGTGCCTATCGCCTTCTTCCCCCGCTGCTCCTACTGCCACCGGAAGATCGGCCACTGCTGTACGATCGGCCTCCTCCGCCCGAGCTTCTATAGCTACTTCCACCGGAACTTCTGTAGCTACTGCCTGAGCTTCTGGAACTGCTCCCCGAAGATCGATACGTACTGGTTCTTGGGGAAGAACTCCTATAGGACTGGTTGCTTCTGGAACTGGAGCTCCTATAGGTACCACTGCTTCGTGTACGGCTGCCATAACTCCGGGAAGTGGTTGTGCCGGTTCTGTTCCCACTTCTATAGGTGCTTCCGCGGGATGAAGTGCCATAGCGCTGCCCCGTTCGGGAGGAGGACGAGTTGTATCTTGGGGTAGTCCGGGTACTCCTACTTGTCCTATAAGCCGTATTTCTGTCCACGCCGACCACTCTACGGGAAGCGGTGCTTCGGGAATTACGGGCCGTAGCAGATCTATTGACTCCACTTCGGCTGCGGGAAGCTGTGCTTCTGTATCGGGGCGATGTTCCCCGGCTCACCGTAGATCGTGAGCGAAGGGCCCGTGACGTAGTTCCTGCTATAGCGGCATTTCTTCCATAAAAGCCGCGTCTGGAGGCATTACGGGCAAAGCCCCGGTTATAACCATAATAGCCACCGTTCCATAGCCAGGGATCGTTCCAGCCCCAGCCACCGGCCCAGCCCCAGCCGGCATTCCATCCCCAACCGAAGCCGCCGCCCCAGCCCCATCGGTTCCAGCGGTTCCACCGCCAAGGATTGTTCCAGCCCCAGCCCCAGCCAGCGCCCCAGCCGCCATTCCATAGCCAGGGATCGTTCCAGCCCCAGCCCCATCCGGCACCCCAACCAAGACCGCCCCAGCCCCAGTTGTTGTCGTATACATTTATGGTTACGTTGGAGGCATTGTCGCCCCAACCACCGTAACCTACATAGTCATTTTCGTCTTGGTTCAAATAATCGGTCAATTGATTTTGATCCACCAAACTATCATTGGCCACTCCACTGCTATAGGAATCGATATCTGTGAAAACCTCATCTTCCAAAAGCCCCTCAATTTGATCGGCCCTAGCCCCAAAATAGTCGGCATAGGTATTGTCCCCATCTTCTTTTTTGGGCGTTCGCACCTGCCTGGGCTGTTGCGGATTACGCTCCACCACACGCACGGTTTCATTTTCATTTGAATAAATGCCATCATTGTCATAATAGGAAGCCTGCTGGTACGAACCACAGGAAACTACAAGAATACCCATAAAGGCCCAAAGGGTTGGGGCGAAAATCTTGGAGTGGGATATATCATATTTCATAGCTGCAAATTAAATTGTTGGACACACTAAAAATAATTAGTTTTACCGAATTATTTTCTTCATAAGCACAAGTTTTGTGCCAAACTACATCTGATGGGTAAAAATTTGACCAAGCGCAGTGAAGACTATTCCAAATGGTATAATGAGCTGGTAATCAAGGCGGATTTGGCCGAGAATTCCGGGGTACGTGGTTGTATGGTCATTAAGCCCTACGGATTCGCTATATGGGAAAAAATGCAGGCTGAATTAGATCGGATGTTCAAGGAGACCGGACATCAGAATGCTTATTTCCCCCTATTTATTCCAAAATCCTATTTAAGTAAGGAGGCCAGCCATGTAGAGGGCTTTGCCAAGGAATGTGCCGTGGTTACCCATTATCGGCTAAAAAATGATGAGAATGGGAAGGGTATAGTAGTGGATTCCGAGGCGAAATTGGAGGAAGAACTCATTGTACGTCCCACTTCGGAAACCATTATTTGGGATACCTATAGGAAATGGGTGCAATCCTACAGGGATTTACCGTTGTTGATCAATCAATGGGCCAATGTAGTACGATGGGAAATGCGTACCCGACTCTTTTTGCGAACGGCCGAGTTTTTATGGCAGGAAGGGCACACGGCGCACGAGACCCGGGAAGAAGCGATCAAAGAAGCGGAAACCATGATGCATGTTTATGCCCAGTTTGCCGAAGAACATATGGGGGTGCCTGTTGTAAAGGGCACCAAGACCGAGAGCGAACGTTTTGCCGGTGCCGTGGAAACCTATTGCATAGAGGCCCTAATGCAGGATGGTAAGGCGTTACAGGCGGGAACGTCCCACTTTTTGGGACAGAATTTTGCCAGGGCTTTTGATGTTCAATTTGCCACCAGGGAAGGAAAGCAGGAATACGTATGGGCCACTTCCTGGGGTGTTTCTACCCGCTTAATGGGTGCCTTGATCATGACCCACAGCGATGATAACGGCCTGGTGTTGCCCCCCAAATTAGCCCCTATACAAGTGGTTATAGTCCCCATCTACAAGGGCAAAGAACAGTTGGAGGCCATTTCGCAAAAAGTGGGGATTTTGGTGAAAACACTTAGGGATAAAGGTATTACTGTAAAATACGACGATAGGGATACCCATAAACCTGGGTTCAAATTCAACGACTACGAACTTAAGGGGGTGCCCGTGCGCTTGGCCATTGGTCAAAGGGATATGGAAAACGGTACCTATGAGGTAGCACGAAGGGATACCTTGGAAAAGGAGACTGTTCCCATGGACCAGGTGGTCGGGAAGATAGAATTTCTTTTGGACGACATCCAGAGCAAAATATTTGCCAAGGCACTGGCCTACAGGGATGACCACATTACCCTGGTAAATTCCTACTCCGAGTTTAAAGCGGTGTTGCAGGAACGTGGGGGATTTATATCCGCTCACTGGGACGGGACTTCGGAAACGGAGGAAAGGATAAAGCAGGAGACCAAGGCTACCATTCGGTGTATTCCCATAGACACCAAGGAAGAAGTGGGCGAGTGTATGGTTACAGGACTTCCTTCGTCCAGGAGGGTGCTTTTCGCCAAGGCGTATTAGTTTTTCAGGACATTTGCCTTTTAGGTTCGGGGAAGTGGAATTGAAACTTCAAGGGTGCGGCTTCAGGGAAAAAGCCCTTGAGCTGGATGGTATTGCCTGCATATCATATGTTTTGGATTCCGCTGTGTTTGGTATGGGTAGTCCAAGAACGGTCCGTTGGAATACAAATCAAAAAATAAGATGCCGTTATTGCCATAGTTAAAAATAATTGTATTTTTGCACCCGCCTCAATGGTACAAAGCAGTATTCAGGCTTGTATGTTGGGGCTTAAGTGTGCTTTTTGGCCCGTTCGTCTAGGGGTTAGGACGCCAGGTTTTCATCCTGGTAACAGGGGTTCGA
>JBCCZF010000086.1:0-8285 GCA_039188035.1 Bacteroidota bacterium
CTTTTTCTACTGTTTCTTTTTGCATGTAGCAACGATAGGACCAATAGAAATCCATTCTTGCAAGAGGTTGGCTTCAGCTTTAGCATTAATTTGAATCTACCCTTGTATAGCCCTTTGACCAATGTGGGCAATGCCATCTATATTGGGACCAATGGCGTGGGGATCCGCGGCGCTTTTGTGATCAACGTGGGGGCCGGTCAGTTTAGGGCCTTTGAGGCCAGTTGCCCCAACCATGTGCCCAACGAATGTTCTACCATGCAATTGAATGGAAATAGTGTCACCTGCCCCTGTGATGATCTTGAGTACAGTCTGTTCACCGGTCAGCTTTTAAACCGGCCCGACGACGGCAATCAGTATTACGACCTCTTGGAGTATCAAGCGCGCTTTGGGGGCTCCACTGTGGTTATCTCCAATTAAACCGATAACCTATATCTCCGCTACACCCAGAATTCTATCCATGACCCAGCTGGTATGCAATCCCGTACTTCCCGTTGAGGGATGGGTGCCTAGGCCATCCAAGTGTTTTTTTATGTTTTCCACATGGTATTGTTGGATATGCTCGGGGTGATCAATATTCAGGGCTTGCTTTTCCAAACCATTTTCCAGTAGTAAAGGATTGTCATGGAATATGGAAAAGGTTATCCTCCCTTTATCCCCTGTAATTTCCACAGTATCCTCATGTGTAAACCCGCCAAAAATCCAACTACCCTCGCCCACGACGCCCTGGTCATGGAGCCAACTGGCCGTTACGGCATCCTTTGCGCTATAGAGTCGCTGTTGGTTCAGGGCAATTCCCTGGGCCTGGGTAATGGGGCCGAATAAAAAAGAGAACAAATCCAGTCCATGGCTTGCCAGATCGTCAAAATAGCCTCCTGGGGCAATATGATCGTCGGTACGCCAATTATACTCCCCGCTCCTATCCTCTTCGGACGCCGGTTTGGCCAAATGCCATCGCAGATGCCTGACCGTGCCAATGGCCTCTTCCTTTAACCATTTTTCTATTTGTAGAAACCTGGGCAGGGAACGTCTATAATAGGCAACAAATAAGGGAATACCTCTTTCCTCAAAAGCGGTAAAAATTTCCAGGCTTTCCTGATAATTGGGTGCCATGGGCTTTTCAATACAACAGGGTTTCCCCGCCCGGGCCACCTCAAGGGCATAGGTCCTATGACTATCCGGTGGGGTAGCAATATAGACGGCGTCCACTTCGGGATCCTTGATCAGGGCATCCGCATTGGCGTAGTATTTAGGAATGCCGTGCCTTTTGGCATAATCGGCGGCCTTGACAGCATCCCTGCGCATTACGGCCACCACTTCAAAACCTTTCGTATTCTGATAGGCGGGGCCACTTTTTACTTCCGTGACATCACCACAGCCCAGGATACCCCAACGCCATGTCCTTGAATTTTTTTCCATGGGAGTGAAATTAGGGAAATGATCTTAAATGGCATCCCATAGGCCTTCAAAAACCAAATCCCCATAGTCCAATCGCTTCTTTTCCAGTCCTATTTTGTACAACCATTGCAAAAATGCCTCCACGTGCCCTTTCTCCATAATGCCCCAATTGTCCTTATGACCGTAATGGGCGTTGGAAAAAATCTGGCTCTGGAGCAAATCAATGTCCGAATCCGATTTTGCTATGTGGGGGGAAATGCAGGACACTCCCGTTCCCGGATGTTCCTGGACATATAAAAATCCCTTTTTGGTAGCCTTCAGAAAACGCATATAGGTGTCCCTTTGGGAATCAACGGCATTTCTATTTGTCATAATTACGGGCGAGTACCCGTAGGGAACGCCATAATCTGCCATGGCAAAGGCATTCAGTCCAATTCCCTTGGCACTGGCATGGACTCCCTCCCAGTTTAAAAAAATCCAAGTAGCATCACATTTTCCCTTGAGAAGGGTTTCCCAAATACCCAATTTTTCTGGATGGATAATGTCAATGTTTCCCTGGCCACCATCGTTCATAATCATTTGCCGTATCATGCTATCCTCGTAACGCGCCTGGTAGGAAGCGTATACCCTATTGTCCAGGTCTTTGGGCGATTGTATACCGCTATTCCCGAGGCTTACAACGGCACTCACATCCTCCCTAAAGATCGTAGCAAGGGCAACGGCATCAAAAGGGTGTTCTTTGGTGTTGTAGCTTAAGACACTCTCAAAAGGGCAAAGCGCCATATGGGCCTCTCCCAATTCCACTTTTTTGGCAGGGGTCTTTTTATAATTATCAAGGGCAGGGGTACTGATTTCCAACTGAATACCCTCCTCCCGATAGAATCCTTTTTCTTGGGCCACAAAAAATCCGGTATGGTTGGTGTTGACCGTCCAATCCAGAGCCAGTTTCAATTGCTCCATGTTTAAAAGTTTACGGTTGCGCCCAATAGGAAATTGATTCCCGCCTGGGGGTAGTACCCCTGTACTTCAAAAGAATTCCCGGGAGTATCCCATGTATTCAGGTAGGTATATCCATTGGAAATGTATTTTTCGTCAAAAAGGTTATTTACCAAAGCGGATAACGCAATGGCCTTGATTATTTTATTCGGACGGATGGTGTAATCCACATTAAGGTCATTTACCAAATACCCGTCCAATTTAGAGGCCTCCGTATCGGTATTACTTAAGTATTGCTCGCCCACGTATTTGGTAAGCAAACCAATATTAAAATCGGGTATGGGACTGAAACGAATCAGGTTCCCGGCAATGATTTGGGGCGATAGGGCAATGTTGGTATTTCCCAGTTCGCGTAAGGTATCGTCACGGTCGATAACGAAATCCTTGTTTTTGTTGCTGCTAAAAGCCACATTAGGCGCCCATAACCATTTTTCGGCCAATTGCCATTGCAGGTCCAGTTCTATACCGGCCCTATAACTTTCCCCAACATTTTCGCGCAAAGGGGCGCCTACGTCGTTAAGCCCCCCGGTAAGTACCAATTGGTCGTTATACCCCATATAATACAGGTTGGCGTTTAAACGAATGTTGTTCCCATGATGCCTATAGCCCAACTCAAAATCGTTGAGCCTTTCCGGTTTTGGGTTTCCCGCTTCGTAATCGTTGCGGTTGGGTTCCCTATTGGCCCGGGCATAGGAAAAGTAAAAACTGTCTTCTGCATCAAGAATATAACTTAACCCGACTTTTGGGTTGAAGAAATTAAAGTCGTCGTCTACCAAACCGGTATCTTCCCCGTTGGCGCTGTACTCCACACGCCGGAATTGCACATCGCCAAAAAGGCTCCAATTTTCGTTCAAACGGTAATTGATCTTGGAATAGATATTGAAATCCGTTTTTCTGGAATCATCGTCGTAATAGCGATCGCAGATTTCGGAATCGGAAGCATAACGGGCCCAAATGATTTCGCCAAAATGCGCGCCTTCGTAAATATTAAAAGCCCCCCCGGTAACAAACGAGAGTCCATTCCTTTCGTATTGGGCCGAGAAGGTGGTACCGTAAAAGATATTGTCCAGCCATCTCCTTCGGATCAAATCGGTGGTATTGATGGTTTCGCCCCCTAAGGTAATCGGCTCAAGATTATAATCGGCGAAATCCTCCTCCTCCCTATACTGCTCAAAATATCCTCTTCCGCGTGTAAAATGAATGGCGAGTTGGGTTCTCCAGAAGTCGGAAGCTTGTTGGTTCCAATGTAATTGAAAGTGATCTTGTTTATAGTCGTCCACTTCGCGTTCATAAAAACGGGCTATCCCATCGGCATCGGTATAGGCACCGGCACTGTTATAGGTGCGGCCGAACTGATCTATTTGCCATTGCTCCACCCCATTCCATGATTGGTATGTAATTTCATGTCCCCCAAAAACCAAGGCTTTGATCAAGGTATTGTCATCCTTGTACGCCCCTTGTAAAAAGTAGGAGTCTAGATCCGATGTGGCCCTATCGATGTACCCGTCGGAATTAATCTTGGACAAACGCCCGGACACCTCTATATGGTCATTGATACGTCCTGTGCTGAATTTGATGTTGTTCCTCAGGGTGTTGAAACTACCTACGGAACTGGATATGGAAGCATAGGCTTCATCCGATACGGCATCGGTAAGCAGGTTTAAACTGGCACCAAAGGCCCCGGCCCCGTTGGTAGAGGTTCCCACACCGCGCTGCAATTGAAAGCTCTCGGTAGAGGAGGCAAAATCGGGCATGTTTACCCAAAACGTGCCTTGGGATTCCGGATCGTTGTACGGAATACCGTTAATGGTAACGTTTACCCGGGTGGCATCGGAACCCCGAACCCGAATACCCGTGTAGCCGATTCCAGCACCGGCATCGGAAGTAGTTACCACCGAGGGAAGATAATTCAGCAGAATGGGAATATCCTGCCCCAGGTTACGTGATTCCAGTTCCTCGGCCTCTACATTGGAAAAGGTGACCGGGGTTATTTTGTTTACGCGAAGTGCGGATACCGATACCTCATCGAGCTCGATTCGTTTTTGTTGGGTGGTGTCCTGTTGTTGATTTTGTGCATTTAGCGAAAACGCCAGGCCGCACAGGGCCGTTGTTGCGAAAATAGTGGGTTTCATCCGTAAAAGGTTTTACGAATAAAAGGGGCTATTATTCTGGTTAATAGTTGTTTTTGCCTGGTCTTTAGACCACCCTTGTTTGAAGATGTCGCTAACCATGGTACATAGGCCGGCGCGCCATCTCGCTCCTCGCTCCAAAGGTCTACCAGACCTTTCGCGCTCGGCCATCCCTTGGCGGCATTACCCGCCCAGGTTCATTGGGTATAATCTCAGCCTTGCAGGTTTCAAGTTTGGGGTTTCTTGTTCAAAGTTGAATTACACCAAACCTGAAACCTAAAACCCAAAACCCTCAAAGCACCCCTTTGAGATAGGACAAAGCTACGAATGCCTTTTTTGATAGTACTAACAAAAATGGACAAAAATGTAATAAAAAGTCAATTGCTCTTCCAATACGGCCCCTTATGAGCGACCTTGATCTTTCCAGTCCTGTTATTGGGCTAAAGTGTTTTTGTATTTGCGCGGGCCTATGTATTTTGGAGGTTTAATCCAGATAGATGACGACGACGAGACAGCTTTGCCTTATTTTTTGTTTAGCCCTTTGTATTCCCTTTTCCCATGCCCAAAAACGCCAAGGAAACATTGTAGAATATTTTGGAAAGGAAAAAATAAACGAAATCAAAGAAGGGAAGGCCCTTCATACCTTTAACAAAGGACTGTATGTAGGCGGGCAACGATCGGCCTTAAACTCCATTACCTTTCCCCGGGATCCTATTTTCAGCACGTTTTTAATGACGGATAAGACGGTTCGGGAAGGAGAGACCGCCTTTGTGGATGCCGAAGGGAAATCGCGGTTTTGGCAGACCATTGACACGGACGATACAAGTACGTTTAGCGACCCCAAACTCCGGGGTGCCTACGTATTTCTGACCTATCGTTCGTCCAAGGAACAAAAGGTGCTCTTTGAAGCCTCTGGCCATACCAATGCCCTTATCAATGGTTTTCCACACGAAGGCGATTACTACGATTTTGGGTATAGCCTTATTCCCACTACGCTTAAAAAGGGAACCAATGTCTTTTTGTTACGGGTAGGTCGCTTCCCCCGGATCAGGGCGCGATTGATCGCCCCAAAAACCAACCGTTTGTTTACCCAAAGGGACATGACCTTACCAGATTTACTGATCGGGGAAGATTTGGATTATAAAGGGGCCATACGGATAATAAACAACACGAACGAGTGGATAAAAGGCTACCAAATTAAGGCCCAACTCCAAGGAGAAAGTATTGTTGGGGCGGTGCCAGCTATTGCACCAATGACCGTGCTTAAGGTGCCTTTTACTATTCCGTTCCGCGCCGGTAATGCAAAAAAAGGGGATGTCGCCCTATCCCTTACCTTACAGGATAACAAGGGCGAAACCCGTGACAAAACCGAATTTGATTTGAATATCAAATCTAGGTTCGACAAGCACAAACGCACCTTTATCAGTGAAATGGATGGGAGTGTGCAATATTTTGCCGTTACCCCCTCTTCAGACCATGAATTGGAAAACGGCGCCCTTTTTCTATCCGTCCATGGCGCTTCTGTGGAAGCCACCAACCAGGCCAATGCGTACAGTCCCAAGGATTGGGGCACTGTGGTGGCTCCCACCAATAGAAGGCCCTTTGGTTTTGCCTGGGAAGATTGGGGCCGCCTGGATGCTATGGAGGTCTTGGCGGAAGGGAAACGGATTTATGGCCCCGACCCACAAAAAATCTACCTTACCGGACACTCCATGGGCGGCCATGGAAGTTGGTACCTGGGGGCCACCTACCCCGACCATTTTGCAGCGATAGCCCCGTGTGCCGGATATCCCGATCTTTTGGGGTATCGGGATAGTTTTGTAAAGCGTGCTTTGCGGGCCACAGAAGAAGAACGCAAACAATGGGGCATTACCCCAAAAAGGTTGGCCGAGATGCAACGCACCCCCCAATATACGCAAATGGACAGCATGATCCTCAGGGCGGGCAACCCGAGCCGCACCTTACAGTTAAAGCGCAATTACCTTCAACAGGGGATTTATGTCCTCCATGGGGAAAAAGATAATGTGGTGCCTACTTTTATCGCCCGGGAGATGCGGGAGGTCCTTGGAAAGTTCCATGCGGATTTTGCCTATTACGAATATCCGGGGGGTACGCATTGGTACGGCAATCACAGTATGGACTGGCCACCGATTTTTGATATGTTCAAACGGCATTCCATCCCGGTAGATTCCACCATAACCAAGATGGAGTTCCATACGGCATCCCCTGGGGTGTCTGCACGTTCCCACTTCATCACTTTGGAACAGCAACAAAAACCCTTTGATTTCAGTTCCGTGGATTTTGATCGGGAGCATAAGCGCATTACCACCCAGAATGTAAATCGGTTTAGCTTGAATGTGGACGCGCTGGAGTTAAAATCGGATAGCTTAAGCCTGGACGAGCATGTCATTGTGTTGCCCAAAAAAGGAAATGTCTCCCTAAAAAAGGACAACGGAAGTTGGAAAAATGTAGCGCCCTTATCCCCAAAGGAGAAAGGGCCCCACCGCAATGGGGGCTTCAAGGACGCCTTTCGCCGTAATATGATATTTGTATATGCTACCAAAGGGACACTTGAGGAAAACATATGGTACTATAACAAGGCCCGTTTGGATGCCGAAACCTTTTATTATAGGGCCAATGGCAAGGTGCGTTTGGTACCCGATACCGAATTTAATACTAAAGATTATCCGGACAGGAATGTTGTGCTTTACGGCAATAGTGATACGAATGCTGCCTGGAAAAAACTCCTCAAGGAGGCACCGGTACAGGTAAGCAACGGAAAGGTAAGGTTGGGGAATCGGGAGGTCCGCGGAGATCAGTGGGGAATGTACTTTGTATATCCCAGGGCCGACTCCAATGTGGCCACTATTGGCGTAGTTGCCGCCACGGGCAATACGGGTATGAAGGCCATTTATCCCAATCACTACCTGATAAACGGCACCACCTTTCCAGATCTGCTTTTATTTAGTGATGGCGTATTGGAATACGGTTCGGACGCCGTAAAATGCGCCGGGTTCTTCGGCAACAATTGGTCTTTGGAAAACGGGGATTTTCAGTGGAAATAGTACAATTCCCATCCCTTCTTTGGCATTCCATTTTGGCCTATGCCTGATGTGTAGGTCTTAAAAGGTCATTTACCGTTTTTACCGGGTTAAACGTGGATAGGGGTACCTCCACGAAAATGGTATTCCAAAATGCCATGGCCCCATTCCAGAGACCCGGAAGTTCAAGCGCTTTTAGGGCCTTACCGTCCTTGGTCTTTTCTGCGATAAAACCTTGTTGGGTATCCACAAATTGCAACAGGTCATACTTTTCACCTCGGTAATCGCGGACTCCACAGACCAAATCCACCGGGTTAAAATGGGTAGCATTGCGAAGGATGGAAGCCTGCTCCGGATCCGACATATCTACTTGGGCAGATTCTATAATCTGTAGGGAAATGGCATTTTGACCATCCCGTACCCAAAAAGGCCCTCCTCCGGGTTCTCCTTCGTTTTTTACCATCCCACAAACTCGAATGGGTCTATTGATCTTTTCCTTAAGTAGGGCCACTTTCCCTGGAACATCCAAATCGGAAAACCCATCGGGAAACCGCACATTGAGGTCCTCGGATAGAAAATCGGTAATTTCCAGTAACTCTTTTTCGGACAAATTGCCGTTTTCCAAGGCATGGGCATGGGCAAAGGCTTTTTCCTGCACCCCCAGCAAGAGGCCGGCCAATATTTTTTTGCTGTTGGACAATTCTTCCAGCGCATCGGGAACTAC
>JBCCZF010000087.1:0-8282 GCA_039188035.1 Bacteroidota bacterium
TGATACGGAAAATGAACCAATTGGTCTTTTTTTGAGATGCTCGCAAAGAAATCCTTGGTTTTGGACAATACGGGGTGGGGCAGGGGCGCTTTGGGGGGGTAGACCAGCTTCGGGTCATCCGTGGGATTGCCCAGACCAAAAAAATCGGATAAGTTGTGGTACCGTCCCCCGGGAAACATATCCACCTCTCCAACACCCAAGCGGTTTTGCACGGCCATTCGTGTTTCCTTTGGCATTTCCGGGTCGTACAGCAGACGCGTAGGTTGCCCGTATTCCCTTTGGCCCAGGGAATCGTATATGTGTTCTACCAGGGCCGTATTCCCATAATCGTCCTCGAGGTAGAGCTCCGCGTCCCGGGAAAGCTTTACGGCATAACTTCCGTGGACGGCCTTTCCCGGAAACAAAAGGTCTATGTTTGCGCGAATAACGTCCTCGAGAAAAACAAGGGTGGCCCCCGGGCCTGGAACCCGTATAAAACGGCCATGTTTCTCCGTGGGAATGCGTACAAGTCCCAATACCTCCTTTTGGGATTGGACCAACAGGTACAAATAACCATCCTTCAATTGCGGGGTATGGGCCCACTTTTGGACTTCGAGATTTCCTTGTAATTTTTCGGTAAAGTAGGTCTTCAAAAATGCTTTCTGTTCGGAAGTAAGCCCCACGGGTTTTGGAAAAAAGATATTGTGCCGCTCCAAGGATTGAAGAATATCCCCCAGGATTTGACCAAAATGCTGTTGCTGTTTGTCAACGGTGTCCAGAATGTACCCCAATTTCTTATTGGGGCGGAGCAAAAGCTTCTTCCGAAGGGACTTGTCCACCTTTTTGAGTTGTCGCAATTGTGAGATACGCACCTTAAAGTACTCGTCCAGATTGGCCGAAAAGATAGCCAGGAACTTTAGGCGTTCCAATAGGGGCGTGGTTTCATCCTTCGCCTCCAGCAAGACCCTTTCGTTGAAAAGTAACCAGTTAATGTCCCGATGTTGGTAAAACTCCGTTTTCATGCGGTCTAAAATAGGCAAATGTACCGGCTTGGAAGTGAATTAAACGTTAAGGCCCCGGGCATTTTTTCCAATGAAACGATTTCGAGGAAATCCTTAATTTCCCGCCAGGCGTTCCAACACCCATTGAATCATGGCATCCACGGATTTCTTGGGATTTTTGGAGAATTCCCCATTAATCCTGTTCGCCAGGATACAATTCACGGAAACCGCGCTATGCCCCATCAATTTTGCCATCCCATAGAGTCCGGCAGTCTCCATTTCGAGATTGGTGATCTGCCTTTGCCCATAGGAAAAGGAACGTAATTTTTCAATGAGGTCCGGATAACGGCCGGGCATGCGCAGTTGTCTTCCTTGGGGGGCATAAAAACCCATATTTGTGGCGGTTACGCCAAATCGTATACGATTATTGCTGATTTCTTCAAGCAATTCCCTATCGGATTCCACCACATAGGGCGGCACAAAAGGGGGCTCCCAAAGCAAATGCGACAAGAGGGCATCCGCCATTTTGGTGTCCAGGATATCTTGGCCTTTATAAAAATGCATGAGGCCGTCAAGCCCTACGGCAAATTCACTCAACAGCAGGGAATCCACCAAAACATCTTCCTGGATAGATCCGGAGGTTCCCATCCGGACTATTTTAAATCGTATACGATTTTTTCGTTCCTCGCCCGTGGCCAAATCCACGTTGGCCAAGGCATCCAGTTCGCTCAGAACGATATCAATGTTGTCCGTTCCTATTCCCGTAGCGATTACCGTAAGTCTTTTTCCGTTTAAAATCCCGGTATGGGTCACAAATTCCCGTTGCCCTTTTTTGAGCTCCACGGTATCAAAGTATTGGGATACCGCCGCTACGCGGTCCGGATCACCTACAGTAATAATGGTATCCGAAATGTCTTCAGGTAAAAGATGAAGGTGGTAAATACTGCCGTCCGGATTGAGGATAAGTTCGGAATCCCGCAGTGCCATGCCTATACATAAAAAGCCTCTACAGTTTTAGGATTTTGTTGGTATCCGTATTGTAGAGGTAGTTATACTTTAAAGCCCCGCCCAGGTACATCTGGTTGTTCTGGCGCATCGCGGAATAGTAGTTGGAAGTTCCCGCCAGTATTTCCTTGCCTTTTTTGGAAAGTCGTACCGGATTAAAGGTGGTATACAAGGGTTTTAGACTAGTGATAATCCGTTCAAACTGGGTATCCCCAAAACCGTAAATGCCCTGATTCTGAAGGACAGTGGCAAGGAGTTCCCTTTTGGACTTGGGTTTGCGCTCCATGGAAAGTTGCAAGATATGGGTCTCAACGTCGTTCAATCCATTTTTAATGGCCGGGAAACGCTTTAGATGAGCTCGAATGGCATCGGAAAGATAATCAAATTGAAAATCCCTATAATCGGAAAGGTTTTCCAAACGCATGGGGTTATCGCTGCAATACAATTGCCAAATGTAGTCCGCATATTCAATATCGTCCTGTGTTAGGGCCACCTTTTTGCCATATAAGTCAAGTAACTGCTCATCATTGAGCTCGTTCAATGCGTAAAGGGTATCCGTGTTGCCTTCCCTACCGCTGCATACCAAGGAAATCTCCGCATATTTTCTATGGGCCTTGAGCCAACTGAGCACAGCCAAAAGGTTTATTTGGCAAAAAAGATCGTATTCAAACCACAAAACAATTTGGTCTTGTTGTTTATGGTTACAAAGGGAACGATATTCCTTTAAGGTCTTTTCCACAAACCAAGATTTGGACACCTTATAGTTCTTGTTAAGGAACTCAAAACGCGTTTTCCAAAAGGATTCACTTCCCACGTTGGTTTCCGTCTTGCCTTCGCATAACATTTCGCGCCAAGTGACAATATCGCCCTTTACGTTAAGCGCCTTTAAACGCTCCGTAAAGCTATCCCCATTGGTAATGTGTAAAAGAGAAGTCATATTAGGTTAATTGGTTGTTGGTTTAATCCGATAAAAGTAACATTTAATCGAAAAAAACAAAAAAAATTAACAGAAATCTACGCAACCCTTAACGAGGTGATCGGCCACGTCTTGAAATCGCCCGGATTACCCGCCCACACGTTTCACTTTAAAGCCTTTTTCCACAAGGATTTCCATGATTTTTTTTCTAAAATCCCCTTGGATAATAATGCGTTCATTCTTAATGGATCCCCCCACACTTAAATGGGTCTTTAATTCCCGGGCCAACTTCTTAAAATCGGCTTCTGCCCCGGTATATCCCTCCAAAATCGTAATGGGCTTGCCCTTGCGTTTTTCGTGTTTGCAGATAATGGGCTCCTCCTGCATCCAAAGATCCGAAACGGCCTCAGTCTCCGGGGAATTCCCAGGTTCATGATCTGGAAAGAGTTTTTTTAACTGATCTTGTAGATCCATAATCGTTTGCTATTGAAGTCAATAACGCCCATTCACTGTTTTTAGTACAGCGGTATTATTTTTTAAGTAATCCCAATTCCACCAAGCGCTCATTGAGGAATTCCCCGGCCGTAATATCTTCGAACAGTATGGGGTGATCGACATCCACACAATGTTCCAGACAATTTAAGGGCATTTCACTTACAGGGTGCATGAAAAAAGGAATGGAATACCGCGAACTGCCCCAAAGTTCCCTTGGGGGATTTACCACCTTATGTATGGTGGACTTTAACTTGTTATTGGTATGCCTGGAAAGCATGTCGCCCACGTTGATCATGAGTTGATCGGGGGCAGCGATAGCATCGATCCATTGGCCCTCATGGTTTTGCACCTGCAGTCCCTTGCCATGGGCCCCCATAAGTAGAGTAATCAGGTTTATGTCCCCATGTGCGGCCGCACGAACAGCCTCCTTTGGTTCCGCTGTGATAGGTGGATAATGGATAGGCCTTAAAATGGAATTCCCTTCCTTGATGAACCCATCAAAATAGGTTTCCTCCAGTTTCAAATGAAGCGCCAAGGCCCTCAAAACATACTGGGCGGTCTTTTCCAGGAGCATATAGACCTCCTTTCCTACTTCATTGAATCGGGGTAGCTCGGCCACCCGAACATTCCCCGGGTATTCGCCCTGGAACCTGGAGCCTTCTTCCAAATACTGTCCAAAATGCCAAAACTCCTTTAAATCCCCAACCGTTCGGCCCTTGGCGTGCTCCTTCCCAAAAGAGGTATACCCGCGTTGCCCACCCCCGCCTGGAACCGCATACGTATCCTTAACGGCCTGTGGTAAATCAAAGAACGCCTTTATTTGGGAATACAGTTCCTGGACTAGCTGATGGGAAAGAAAGTGCCCGCCCAAGGCTACAAAGCCGATTTCCTCGAAGGCCGTACCTATTTCACGGACAAACTTTTGCTTTTCGGCAGGATCATCGCTCAAAAATTCCTTTAAATCTACACTGGGAATCGTGTTGGCAGCCATATAAAAAGGGGTTTGGCCAAAGTTACTAAATTATATGGTCCCCAAGACACCCTACCCCTTCGCAGGCAGGTCATTTTCATTACTTTTAGGGTGCTCAAAGATCTCGTATGCACTATCAGGGAAGGGGAGTAAGCTCCAAAACCTTACTAGAACTGTACCGAAGAATGCTAAAACCTCGGATGATCGAGGAAAAAATGCTGGTGCTACTGCGTCAGGGCAAGATTTCCAAATGGTTTAGCGGGATAGGGCAGGAGGCCATTTCGGTGGGGGTTACCAGCGCGCTCCGAACCGATGAATATATACTTCCCATGCACCGCAACCTGGGGGTGTTTACCGCCCGGGGCGTTCCTCTGTACCGCCTTTTTGCCCAGTGGCAGGGAAAAGCCGGAGGCTTTACCAAGGGCAGGGACCGCAGTTTTCATTTTGGCTCCCAAGAACACAAAATTGTGGGCATGATCTCCCACTTAGGGCCCCAATTGGGAGTCGCCGACGGCATTGCCCTGGCCGATATACTCCGGGGTGAAAACAAAGTTACCGCCGTGTTTACCGGGGAAGGGGGAACCAGCGAGGGTGATTTCCACGAAGCCCTAAACATCGCTTCGGTATGGAATCTTCCCGTCTTGTTCTGCATCGAGAACAATGGATATGGCCTATCCACCCCGGTATCCGAGCAATACAACTGCGAAAACCTTTCGGATAGAGGATTCGGCTACGGCATGGAATCCCATACGATTGACGGGAACAATGTACTGCAGGTCTACCAAAAGGTACATGACCTCTGCACGGAGATGCGCCAAAGGCCTAGGCCCATTTTGTTGGAATTTAAGACCTTTCGCATACGCGGCCATGAAGAAGCCAGTGGCACCAAATACGTACCCCGGATTCTAATGGACCAATGGGCGGCCAAAGATCCCATCGAAAACTACGCGGAATACCTACGCGACCTCAACATCCTTTCCGAGGAAGAGGAGCTACGCAATACGCAGGAAATTTTACGTGAAATTGAGGAAGGGCTTAAAATGGCCTTTGCGGAAAAAAAGATTTCACCAATTGAGACAAATGAATTAGATGATGTATTTCATAAGTTTGATTTTAAATTAGTTGAACCAAGTGAAAAATACACAAAAATCCGTTTGGTCGATGCCATTTCCCAGGGCCTAAAACAAGCCATGGAACAAGAGAATCAACTGGTATTGATGGGACAGGACATCGCTGAATACGGAGGGGTTTTTAAGGTAACCGAGGGATTTATGGACCAATTTGGCCGGGAACGGGTGCGCAATACCCCCATATGCGAGTCCGGTATTGTGGAAACGGCCATGGGCCTTTCCATCAATGGAATGAAAGCTGTGGTGGAAATGCAATTTGCCGATTTTGTAAGTAGCGGCTTTAACCCCATTGTAAACTATTTGGCGAAGAGTCACTACCGATGGGGTCAAAAGGCCGATGTGGTCATTCGGATGCCCTGCGGGGGCGATGTGGGCGCAGGTCCATTCCACTCGCAGACCAACGAGGCCTGGTTTACCAAGACCCCGGGACTCAAAGTGGTGTATCCCGCCTTTCCCTACGACGCCAAGGGGCTTTTGGCCACCGCTATAAACGACCCCAACCCGGTGCTTTTCTACGAGCACAAAGCGCTCTACCGAAGTATTTATCAAGAAGTGCCCGACGATTATTACACCCTGCCCTTAGGGAAAGCCAGACTGCTCAAGGAAGGCAGTGATATCACTGTAGTAAGCTATGGTGCCGGAGTGCACTGGGCCCTGGAAACTTTGGGAAGGCATCCGAAAATAATGGCCGATTTAATCGATCTGCGCACCCTGGCCCCCCTGGATATGAAGACCATAATCACCTCGGTCAAAAAAACCGGAAAACTGATCATCCTCCAAGAGGATAGTGGTTTTGGTGGTATTGCCAGTGCTATTGCGGCCCAAGTCGCGGAGACTTGTTTTGCGTTTCTGGACGGGCCCATAAAGCGGGTGTGCAGCCTGGAGACCCCAATTCCCTTTGCAAAGGAACTGGAAGACCTTTATTTGCCCAAGTCCCGTTTTGAGACGGAATTGTTGGAACTACTGCGATATTAAGTCGGGGGTTGCCCTTGGAATTCCCTATCTTTCCCTAGTGGAACACTACGACATAATTATCGTTGGAGGGGGCCTAGCCGGTTTAACGGCGGCCCTGCACCTAAAAGCGGAAGGACATGCTGTTTTGGTGTTTGAAAAACAGGACTATCCCCATCATAAGGTATGTGGCGAATATGTCTCCAACGAGGTAGTACCCTATCTAAAGAGATTGGGCATAACGCTGGATTCCGCCAACAGTGTCGCGATCCATACCTTGCGGTTAAGCACGCAAAGGGGAAAGGCCTTACGAACGCAATTGCCATTGGGTGGCAAGGGTATAAGCCGCTACCACTTGGACCATTTGCTATTTCAAAGGGCCAGATCCATAGGCGTATTGTTCAAGATGGAACGGGTAACCAACGTCCATTTTGAGGGTCATGATTTTACAGTGACTTCGGCTTCGGGCACTTCCATACGGGCCAAGGTAGTCATTGGGGCCTTTGGCAAGCGCAGTGCTTTGGACAAACGCCTTAAAAGACCTTTTATACAGGAGAAGTCCCCTTGGCTTGGGGTAAAGGCCCATTATGAATACGATGCCTTCCCGGAGAACGAAGTGGCCCTCCATAACTTTGAAGGCGGGTATGGGGGACTTTCAAAAACGGAATCGGGGGCCGTTAATTTTTGCTATCTGGCCCGGTATTCCAGTTTCAAAAAACATCAGGGTATTTCGGATTTTAATACGAAGGTCGTGGGACGGAATCCCTTTCTGGCCCATTTTCTGTCAAAGGCCAAGCCACTCTTCCCTGAACCCTTGGCCATAGCCCAGATATCCTTTGCCCAAAAAGAAGCGGTAGGGAACCACATCCTAATGTGCGGGGATAGTGCCGGACTGATCCATCCCCTTTGTGGTAATGGCATGGCCATGGCCATCCATTCCGCCAAATTGGCATCGGAACAAATACATAGCTACTTGGGAGATCCGGAATATTCCAGGCGGCAGATGGAATTGCGGTACCAACGGCAATGGCAAAGCCATTTCGCGGCCCGTATGCGCACCGGACGGTGGTTGCAATCGTTACTGTTGAACCCAAACCTTTCCGATATGGCCATGAAGACCATAGTGCAATCCTCCTTTTTAACGAATAAAATAATTCAGCGAACCCACGGCATTCCTATCGTATGATACCGGATTTTTCAAAACGCAGCAATCGGCCGGAAATCATGGACGACCTCTCCCTGCCCAAAGCAACCTTGGCCCAGGTCTTGGAGGACATCGACCGGGCCAATAGGCTTTTGGGGGGGAACCGAACAACCCTTACCGCTGTTCGCCAACTGGTAAAAGGCCATCCAAAAGAAAGTTACATCGTAATGGATATCGGATGCGGGGACGGTAGCATGCTCCGCGAGGTGGTTTTGTTTTTTCGCAAAGCGAACATCCAAGTACGGGCCATCGGCATCGATATTAATGAAAATGCCCTGGACATCGCTCGAAAGCTATCTGCTGAATTTCCCGAAATCCGGTACCGGAACCAGGATGTTCTGGCCCCCATATCCCAAGAGCTATCCTGTGATATCCTGATAACTACCCTTACCCTACATCATTTTAAAAATCCAGAAATCGTGCCACTGGTACAGCGGTTTGTGAAATTGGCACGTATGGGCATCGTTATCAATGATTTACAAAGAAGTGTCCTGGCATACGGCCTTTTTAAAGCGTTTAGTGCTATTTTTATCCGTACCCGAGTGGCCAAAAACGATGGGGCCATTTCCATCCTGCGCGGTTTTAGGCGAAGGGAACTGTTGGCTTTTTCCAGGCAAATCCCGGATGTCCA
>JBCCZF010000088.1:0-8278 GCA_039188035.1 Bacteroidota bacterium
ATGTAATGGATCTCTTCGGGAACAAACCTTGGTTGATCATGTTGCTGTTGACCACCTTGGTTTTTGTTTCCCTGGCCCTAAAAGGGGGTATGTACATCTATTACTTTGAAAACTATGTGAGCAAAACAGCATTGGCCGGGTTTTTATCCCATTTTGGGGTAATTCATTTAACGGATATACCGGCGTATGGATTTAGCATCTTCAATGCCGGGGGCATCCTATTTATGATCGTGGGGATCATGTTTTCAAAAAAAATGGCCGATACCTATGGTAAGCGGGATGTGTTCAAGATTTCCCTGTTGTTGGCCACGTTTTTCGTTGCCGTGTTTTATCTGTATCCCCCGGATGCTATTCTATTGATATTTGTTTCACAAATACTTCATGGCTTTTTTTATGGAATCACTATTCCTTTGTTATGGGCCATGATCGCGGATGTGGCGGATTATTCCGAATGGAAAAACAACCGTCGGGCTACGGCCATTATTTTCTCCGCCATGCTAGTGGGCCTTAAACTCGGCATTACCTTTGGAGGGTCCCTGGTTACGGTATGCCTTGATCTCTACAGCTACGACGCCTTGGTGGATAACCAATCCGAAACCACCGTACAAGGCATAAAAATGGCAATGAGCATCTATGCTTCCATCCCTTTTTTGGCGGGCATAGGCCTTTTGTTCCTCTATGAAATCGACAAAGCGATGGAAGATCGGATTGAAAATGAGTTAAACAAACGAAGGTTGGAAAACAAGGAATCCTAAATTGCGCTACCATGCCAGAGGACAATGTATCACATATCAATTTTAAAGCCTTAAACGAAAAAGCCCTATCCCAACCCTTGGTAAGCCATATCTATACGGCGGATCCCTCGGCCCATGTTTTTAAGGGCAGGATATATATTTATCCATCCCACGATATTGAGTCGGATATTGCCTTTAATGACAATGGCGATCATTTTGCCATGGAGGACTACCATGTTCTTTCCATGGATAGTATCGATGGTCCCGTTACGGACCATGGGGTGGCCTTGCATGTAAGGGACATTCCTTGGGCACACAAACAATTGTGGGCCCCGGATGCTGCCGAAAAAAATGGAAGGTACTATCTGTTTTTCCCCGCACGGAACAGTACAGGGTTTTTTCAGATCGGGGTGGCAGTTTCGGACATGCCCCACGGGCCATTTACGGCCCGTCCGGAGCCCATTAAAGGCAGTTATTCCATAGACCCTGCCGTTTTTCAGGACGATGACGATGCCTATTATATGTATTTCGGGGGAATCTG
Organism: Bacteroidota bacterium; assembly: GCA_039188035.1. Taxonomy (GTDB): domain Bacteria; phylum Bacteroidota; class Bacteroidia; order Flavobacteriales; family Flavobacteriaceae; genus Ulvibacterium. The sequence continues at coordinate 1,276 of JBCCZF010000088.1, forward strand.
GGGAGGGCAATTACAAAAATATCGCAAGAACCGGTATAATGAAGCCTACGAACTCCCAAAACCCGAAGAACCTGCGCTGCTGCCCCAAGTTGCCAAAATGTCCAAATCCCTTTTGGAGTTCGAGGAGGAGCCCCGAGGGGTGGAAATTCTAGATTCAGGAGGGAATCTTTTGTTGGAAGGGGATAACGGGCGACGATTTTTTGAAGCGGCCTGGGTCCACAAACACAATGGGAAGTACTACTTCTCGTACTCTACCGGGGACACCCATTTCATTTGCTATGCTGTAGGGGACAGTCCTTATGGGCCTTTTGTCTATTCCGGACGCCTACTAAATCCCGTTGTGGGATGGACCTCCCACCATTCCATCTGTAAGGTTCGGGATAGTTGGTATCTGTTTTATCATGATTCCAGTCTTTCCAGAGGGATAACCCATTTACGATCCGTCAAACTGGCTAAAATCACACATCGTGCGGATGGCTCTATTGTTACCCTTGATCCCTATAGCGATTTTAACTTGTAAAACGGGAACGTTTTTCCATGAAATCGTTTAAACCTTCTCGATTTGCTAAAAAATTCCATTTTTTGTCCTGTTTTCACCTTTTTTCCTTCCGTAGCCCTACTACCTGCCCGACGGGCAAGGCGGGTGCAACTCAAAAAAGTCCTCAACAGAACAAAAAATCCCTAATTTTCACTTAAACCCAAAAAGTTTAAACAAGTTCTATGAATTTTAGAGACTTCTTTTCAAAGCGCATTTTATTTTTGAAAAAAATACAAATGCTATTCCGCGTCCAAAAACCATTACATATGAAAAACAGAAACCCATTTCCCATGCTTCTATTGGCCCTGCTATTCTCTTTTGCGTGTGAGGAGCCCCAAGAGAAACCCTTGAACGTGGATGTATTGGTCGTGGGCGGTGGTGCCAGTGGGGTCATGGCAGGCATACAATCCGCTAGGATGGAAGTCTCCACCTTGGTCGTGGAAGAGACCCCTTGGTTGGGTGGCATGCTTACCTCGGCCGGGGTAAGTGCCATAGATGGCAATTATGAACTTTCCTCCGGGTTATGGGAAGAGTTCCGCCAGGAATTGATCATGCATTACGGCGGGGCGGATAGTCTCATGACCGGTTGGGTAAGCAATGTTCTTTTTGAGCCGCATGTAGCTGCGCGAATTTTGGAAAAGATGACCAAAAAAGAACCAAAACTGACCGTATGGCATGGTATTTCGGTAAAGCATTTGGAAAAAAAAGAAGGGCTTTGGCATGTAGATCTTGATCAGGATGGCCATTCCAAAAAGGTAGTCGCCCGCACCGTAATCGATGCCACCGAGTTGGGCGATATAGCCAAGGTAGTAGGTATACCCTATGACGTAGGGATGGACTCCCGGAACGAAACGGGCGAGGAAATTGCACCTGAAAAAGCGAACGATATTGTGCAGGACCTTACCTATGTGGCCATCCTAAAGGACTATGGACCAGGGACGGACAAGACAATCGAAAAGCCTGCCAACTATGATCCAACCCCGTTTCTTTGTACCTGTGAAGGGAAATGTGATGAGGAGCAAAGTCTGGGAAGGGCCCAATGGGATTGTGATAAGATGATGGAATATGGGAAACTGCCCAAAGGCTATTACATGATCAATTGGCCCATTTTCGGGAACGATTATTATCTGAATTTAGTGGAAATGAATAAGGAGGAGCGCCAGGACGCCTTAAGAAAGGCCAAGGAATTCACCCTAAATTATATATATTACCTCCAAACCGAACTTGGCTATAAAAACCTGGGTATTGCGGATGATGTCTATCCCACGGAAGACCAGCTTCCCTTTATACCCTATCACCGGGAATCCAGGCGCATCAAGGGTGTGGTACAATTTGACATCAACGATCTGGCGCGGCCCTTTGAACAGAAGGATGCGTTGTATAGAACGGGCATTGCCGTAGGGGATTATCCCATTGATCATCACCATCACGCCTATCCTGAATTCAAGACCTTACCGGACTTGCATTTTTATCCCGTACCTTCCTACACCATTCCTCTGGGTAGTTTGATTCCAGGGGAACTGGAAGACTTTATCGTAGCCGAAAAATCGATTTCCGTTACCAATCTGGTCAACGGAACCACACGTCTACAGCCGGTCTGTATCCTAATTGGCCAGGCCGCAGGAGCTTTGGCGGCCCTTGCGGTAAAACAGGGGGTTGCCCCAAAGCGGGTTCCCGTTCGGGACGTACAACGTGCCCTTTTGGATTCCGGAGCCTATATTCTCCCCTATTCGGATATTGGAATCGACGAAAAAGGATTTGCCGCCCTTCAGCGCATAGGGGCCACCGGCATCCTTAAAGGGGAAGGAAAAAACATTGGCTGGAAGAACCATACCCACATTTATCCGGACAGCTTATTGACCGTAGCGGCCTTACAAGACGGTCTTCAGGGATGGTTGTCCATGGAGGCGATACCGCTGACGGGCACCTATGTCACCCGTGATGAATTACAGACACTCTTATCCCGCTGGACCCATACGGAGGGCGAAACCATTACAACTTCCGCCTTGGAGGCCCTTATCGCTGAAAATAACATCCAGTTTTCAGGGGATGGGGCGTATATGACCCGCAGGGATTTTGCCCTATTGTTGGACAGCGCGGTAAACCCCTTTGAAAAAAGGGCAGTGGACCACAAGGGTAGTTTTTCGGAATAGCACTAAAGAATAGTAATATTATGGTCAAAAATTTGCTTTGGCATATCAATTCTAAAGGAATGCTCCCCCTTCTAGGAGGTATTGCTCTATCCGCATGTGCTCCAAAGACGGAACCCCAGGAAAAAAGGGATGTACTTCAATTTGTAGACCCTATGATCGGGACGGGTTTCCACGGCCATACCTTTCCTGGACCTGTAGTCCCCCATGGACAGATCCAGCCAAGTCCGGATACCCATATTATGGGTTGGGAGGCCAGCAGCGGTTATCACTACGATGATAAAACCCTCTATGGATTCAGTCAAAACCATTTAAGCGGAACAGGCATTGGTGATTTGGGCGATTTCCTATTCCTGCCCTTCACTGGTGAGGTCGGTGCGGAAAAACCTGTGGGACGTTTGGACCATAACGGGGAAGTGGCCACGCCAGGGTATTATAGCATAGAGGTACTCCCTTGGGACATCAAGGCAGAGCTCACCGTTACGGAACGCGTAAGTTGGCAAAGGCACACCTATCCCCAAGACAGCGAGGCCCAGTTGATGATAGACCTCTCCCATATCCTACAACCCAATTGGGGGCATCTGCTTTTGGAAAGCGAAATTCAAATTCTAAATGACAGCACGATTACGGGCTATCGCCGTACTAGCGGATGGGCCAATGAGGATCCTATTTGGTTCAGCTGTTCCTTTGACAGCCCCATCCAAATGGCGAAAATCATCCAGGATAGTATTCCCGTACAGGGAAACCAAGGAAAGGGCAAAGCCCTTATCACCTATCTTTCCTTTGGCAAGCTTTCGCGACCCTTGAACGTAAAGGTGGCCATCTCTTCGGTTGACGGCCCAGGGAGCATGGCCAATCTGGCGACCTTGGCTATGGATACTTCTTTTGACACTGTGGTTTCCCGGGCAAGACGGACCTGGCGCCAGGAATTGGAAAAGATTGAAATAACGACTAAGGATACCACAATACTGACCAATTTCTACACGGCACTTTATCACAGTCGTATAGCCCCTATGACTTTCAGTGATGCTGATGGCCGCTACCGTGGTATGGATGGAAATATCCATAAAAAGCGATACGGCAAACGGTATACCGCCTATTCCCTATGGGATGTCTACAGAAGCTGGTATCCTTTAATGACCCTCATTGATCCGGATATGGCCAGGGAATGGGCCTATGATATCCATCAGCACGCCGAAGAAGGTGGACTTTTACCCAAATGGCCCTTGAATGCCAATTATACAGGAACTATGGTAGGCTATCCCGCAGTGACCATTTTGGCAGACGCCCTGGGCAAAGGGCTACTTGATTCCCTTCCGGAACGTGTTCTGAACACCGCTGTACGAAGTTCCCAATGGCAACCGGAATTTCATGAAAAACACAAAGGTACCCGGGCCGAAAGGGTAATGCCAAAACATATCTATTACAAGGAGAAATTGGGTTTCGTCCCCATGGACAGGCAAAAGGAATCAGTCTCCTATGGCTTGGAAATGGCGTATTATGATTGGTGCATTGCCCGTATGGCAGAGCAATTGGGAAGGGAATCAATTGCCACGACCTATCGCAAAAAGGCCAAGGCCTATGAACATTATTTCGATTCGAAAATTGGGTTCATGCGGGGCAAAAACGAGGATGGATCCTGGAATCCCAATTTTAACCCGCGTTTTTCGGACCATTTGAAAAGTCCTTTTGTGGAGGGCAATTCATGGCAATGGACGCCCTTTGTGCCCCATGATCTCAAGGGGTTACGGACACTGATGGGCGGAAAGGAAAAGATGGGGGTTTGGTTGGACAGTCTTTTTACCACTTCTTCCGTCATTGAAGGCGAAAATGCTTCTGCGGATATTACCGGACTCATTGGGCAGTACGCCCATGGCAATGAACCCAGCCATCACGTTCCCTTCATGTACCAAGAAACCGACCGCCCCTGGCGCACCCAGGAGGTTTTAAATACGATTATGTATGATTTTTATGCCCCTACCCCGGAGGGGATCATCGGGAACGAGGACTGTGGCCAAATGTCTGCTTGGTATGTGCTTAATGCCCTAGGCCTATATCAGGTAACCCCGGGAATCCCTGAATTCACTATAGGCAGGCCTTTGGTAGACCATGCCCGGCTACAACTTCCTAGAGGCGTTTTCACCATGGAAGTAGCCAATAATTCCAGGTCCAACAAATATGTGCATCGGGTTTCCCTGAACGGAAAAGCCTTGGAAACCCCTATTTTGAGATACACGGATATTGCCCCGGGCAATATCTTGAGCATACATATGGGCAACACACCCAAAAAAACCGAATAACCTTCCCCATGATATCTTTCGTTGCCTGTATTTTTGTGTTGGTCCTGGGATATTTTACCTATGGCAAACTTATGGAACACATTTTTGGGGTAGCACCGGATCGGCAGACCCCTGCCCTGCGTATGCAGGACAATGTAGACTATTTGCCCTTACCTACTTGGAAAATTTTTTTAATCCAGTTCCTGAATATTGCCGGCCTGGGGCCTATTTTCGGGGCCATTGCCGGGGCTATGTACGGCCCTTCGGCATTTTTATGGATCGTTTTGGGCAGTATTTTTGGTGGGGCCGTACATGATTATTTTTCGGGCATGATGTCTGTCCGGCACGATGGGCTGAGTATTAGTGAGGTGGTGGGCATTTACTTGGGCACAGGTGCCAAGCAGGTCATGCGCCTCTTCAGTATTGTGTTGCTCATTTTTGTGGGCACGGTCTTTTTAATGGGGCCGGCCAAGATAATCGATGGGATGACCGGGAATATGTGGAACGTTTGGGTATGGGTGGCTATTATTCTAGGCTATTACATACTCTCCACGCTATTGCCCATAGACAAGCTCATCAGCAAACTCTATCCCGTTTTTGGGACGGCCATGCTCTTTATGGCCCTGGGGCTTATGGTTGCACTTTTTTTCGGGGACTATCACATACCGGAATTGGTCCCGTCAAATTTGGTGAACATGTCACAAAATCCAGGGGAGACCCCTATTTTTCCTATGCTATTTGTTACCATTGCCTGTGGAGCCATATCCGGTTTCCACGCCACCCAATCGCCCTTGATGGCGCGTTGTATCAAAAGCGAGACCAAGGGAAGGCGTGTGTTTTACGGGGCCATGATCACGGAGGGCATAGTGGCCTTGGTATGGGCCGCCGCCGCCATGGTGTTTTTTGGAAATGTGGATGGTTTAAATACGGCCATGGCCGAAAACAACAACAATGCCGCTTGGGCCGCCAATGCGATTTCGGTAAATATGCTGGGGAAGGTCGGGGGTATTTTGGCCCTCTTGGGCATCGTTTTTGCTCCAATCACCTCGGGGGATACGGCTTTCCGGTCCACACGTCTTATTTTGGCCGATATCTTTACGCTTGAACAAAGCTCTTTTAAAAACAGGTTGCTATTGAGTCTTCCCCTTTTTGTCATCGCCTTTGTTTTGACCCAAATCGATTTTGATATTATATGGCGCTATTTTGCCTGGAGCAACCAGACCTTGGCCATGATTACCTTATGGACCATTACCGCCTTTTTATACGCCAAGGGAAAAGGGTATTGGGTAACCCTTTTGCCCGCTATTTTTATGACCATGGTCTGTAGCACCTATATCCTCATTGCCCCGGAGGGCTTTCAATTGCCCCATGACCTGGCCTATGGCCTGGGCGGATTCATTACCCTATTGGCTCCCCTACTCTTCTTTTGGTATGCCATCAACAAACGAAAACGGGAAGAGGGGTTGACCACCGATATATCGTAACAAGAGAATCATTTACAAACGACCTGGCATTTTTTTATTCGCCTTTACCTACCAAACACGGGACCGGCCCAATTATAATTCTGCCCGAAAAATGTAAATCCGACAAAAGTATACATTCCCAATACGATCCCACGCTATATTTACATAGCGTTAGCATATTATGACTATTTGGGAGCTTATTTTTCTGTGCTTTGCCTTTCAGGGCATTTTGATGGCCACTTTTCTCGTATTACGAAAGGGATCCTCACGATATGCCAATACAATTTGGGCCTTATTTCTATTCTTATTTTCCCTAAATCTTATCTATAATGTTTTGTATTGGGCGTTTTACAATGCCGAGGTCACCGTTGCCCTTAATTTTGTATATATGGTTCCTTTTTCGGCTTACGGGCCGTTATTCTTCCTCTATGTCAAGGCCTTGACACAAAAAAAATCCATGTCGGCAAAAGAAATAGCCTACCATTTTATCCCTACTCTTTTGGTAATCCTAAACTTTTCGTACTATTTCAGTTTGCCTGTTGCTACAAAAAATGCCTTGGGCGACCAACTAGG
>JBCCZF010000089.1:0-8270 GCA_039188035.1 Bacteroidota bacterium
CAAGCCCAAACAACGAAATGCCCCTAAAATGGAAGTGGATCTGCATATCCATCAATTGGTGCCCTCGGCTAAGGGCATGACCAAATACGATATGCTAAATCTGCAGCTGGATACGGCCAAACGTCAGTTGGAATTCGCGATGCGCAAGCATATCCAGAAGGTGGTATTTATCCATGGGGTAGGTGAGGGCGTCTTACGGGAAGAGTTACATTATCTCTTTCGGCGCTATGACAATCTAAAATACTACGATGCCGATTATCGCAACTATGGGTTGGGTGCTACGGAAGTCTATATTTTTCAGAATCCTAGCTCCCCGTAGTAGCCAAACTTCCGAACACAAAAGAGGTTATTTCACTTAAGTCCGTAGTGCTGTCCTCCCCTGGTTTTTGCAGCTGCAAGGTAATATTGGTCAAGGTAATGGTATGGGTGTAGGTGATAATCCCCTCCGCATCCGGCGCACTGGCCACAGTGGTTACCTCAACTGTCCCCTCGGTTGCGGTAAAAGTGCCCACAAGTGTTTCCTCCGAAGTGGAGGAGCAGGGGGCATCCTCGGCTACCAAGGCGTTCAAAACAACGTTTTGGAATGCGCTTGTTTCCCCGAGGGTATCCGTTCTGGGCGTTCCCGATTCCGTTACCGAATTGGAGAAAAGGGAGGTAGGTACATCCAAAAGAATATACTCATCGCCATGGGGTTTGTATAGCCGAACCGTATTGTCCGAGGGGGACGTTTCGCAGATAACCACGGCAATAGCGTTGTAATTGGAAAAGGGGCTTTCCAAACTTGGGCTATTTGTGGCCGTGGTAGTAAAGTCCCCATATTCGAGGGTAGAAGTATCAGTAAGCCGTTCGTTCTGGTCGTTGTTCAGGGTTAAATTAGTGAGGGTAATATTATGGTTGTAATTCTTGGCCGATGCCGTAACATCCCCCACGTTGGACAAGATGGTAAGGTCTCCCGCGGATGCCAGGTTCTCCACCAGCACAGTGGGCTCTAAAGGGGGGACTTCATCACAAAAATAACTGGAACTAACATCGTCGGTAAAAAGCCGATAGATGAGTTGGGGGGTTCCGGAGGAACTTATGTTATCCTGGATAGACCCGTCCAAGGAGGTGCTGTTTTCCAACAATCCGCTACTGAGCTCCAGGAGAAGGGCTTCGTCCCCATCGATCTTAAAAAAAAAGGTGGTTTCCGTGGAACCTGAACTGTCACAGGAGCTCAAGCTAACATCATCAAAGTTTACGGCCTCTATTTGTAGATCTCCATCATCACAGGAACATAAGAGAAGAACAATGGTGAGGAATACCGGGTATTTCATGTGCCAAATGTAAATGAAATATGGTATACCTTTGCGGTGTTTTTACGAGAAATTAACTTAATTTAGGCGAATTTTAGGAGGTTATTGACCAATTGAATGGAAATGGAAAAAGTCTATTTGGACAATGCGGCCACGACCCGTATCCGTGAAGGGGTAATAGAAAAAATGCAAGAAGCTCTGCGCCATTCCTATGGCAATCCCTCCTCCACCCACGGTTTTGGAAGATCGGCAAAGACAATGGTAGAGCAGGCGCGGAAAACCATCGCACGTTACATGAACGCATCCCCCTCGGAGATTATTTTTACGTCTGGGGGTACCGAGGCGGATAACATGATCCTGAATTGTGCCGCCCGGGATTTGGGTGTTACCACGCTTATTACTTCCAAGATAGAACATCATGCCGTTTTGCACACCGTACAGGCCTTGGAAAAAGAGCGGGGGATTTCCGTGGAATATGTGGATTTGGATGTTACGGGCAATCCAGATTTGAAACATTTAAAGGCTTTGCTACAAAAGGACGATTCCAAAAAGATGGTGAGCTTAATGCATGTGAACAATGAAATCGGAAATCTGTTGCCTATGGAAGAGGTATCTGTTCTTTGTAAGGAGAATGGGGCATTTTTCCATTCGGACACCGTGCAGTCCATAGGACATTACCCATGGGATGTAGCATCGGTACAAGCTGATTTTCTGACCGCCGCTGCCCATAAATTCCATGGGCCCAAGGGGATTGGTTTTGCCTTTATTCGGAAAAAATCCGGTTTACGGCCATTTATCCTGGGGGGATCCCAGGAAAGAGGATTTAGGGCAGGTACGGAATCTGTTCACAATATTGTTGGGCTGGAGGAGGCTTTTATCGCCGCACATGAGCATATGGGGGAAGAAAAGGCTTATATATTCCAATTAAAGTCCTATTTTTTGAATCGCATGCGGCAAGAGATTCCGGGTGTCACGTTTAACGGAAACTCCGGGGATATGGAAAAAAGCACCTATACCTTAGTAAACGTACGCTTGCCCATCAGTGAGGAAAAAGCACTTTTGCTTCTGTTCCATTTGGACCTTAAAGGCATTGCCTGCTCCAAAGGGAGTGCGTGCCAATCTGGAAGTGATGCAGGTTCCCATGTGCTTTCCGAAATTCTTCCGCCGGAGGAATTGGATAAACCTTCCCTGCGGTTTTCCTTCTCCATGTACAACACTAAAGAGGAATTGGAGTATACCATACGTACCTTAAAGGAATTTGTTCTGGGATAAGGGGTTATCTTCCTTTCTTGCGGTCCTTTCTTTTTTCACGGTCGTAGGGGAATTTACGGGCTGCCAGTTTCATCATTTGTTCAATAAGGTCATTGGTGTTCTTCCCCGATTTTTTATTGATTTGCTTCTCGTATTTCCAAAGCAGTTTTCCTGTGTCCCCATCACTTATTTTAACCCCGATACGCCCATAGTCGGCATCGCCCAAAAAATAATCGAGAATACTAAAGTTCTGGGGGATTCCCTTGGAAAGTAAAATATTAAGGTTTAGGTTGCCACTGATGATCCCATCTACCTTAAGGAGTTCGCTTAGCTGCTTGGTAGTGTAAACATCAATGTTATCGTAGGTGATGTTATTCTGGGCCAGTAAGGCATTGGTATTCTTAATATTCTGGAACTCTACCGAGAATTTTTTTCTTTTTTTCCTTTTGGAAAAGTAAGTTTCCAAAGCATTCTGGACAGCGTATCCTTCCTTTTCCTCCAATTTGCGCAATTCTTTCCTAGAGAGATTTTCCTCAAGATCCAGATCGGTCAAAAAGGGTACAATGGCCAATACCTGGTGATTTTCGCTCAGGGCATCGAACTTATCACTTTCATAAATGTTCTTTTGGGCGTTTACATGGGAAACGCCCAAAAGGAAAAGTGCAAGGAGACCAAGGCCCCTTTTTATGGATAACATGGATAACAGTTTAGAATCGCATACTTAGGCGAAGGTTAAAGACCCTGGAGGTCATGAAATTGGGAATGGCAAACTGCTGTTTGCTCTCCACATCCCGAACCCAGGTGTTGGTAATCGAATTTTGGTTGTTGAACAGGTTAAACACTTCAAAACCCGCACTCAACCCCTTAAATGGATTAAGCCAATGACCTTTTGGGAACGTTTTGGTTTCCGTTACAAAAATATAGGAAATTCCCAAATCGGCCCTTCGATAGTCCCGTAATCTGTTCTGGAAAACATAGGGGTCTGCATAACTAGGCGACCCTCCGGGAACCCCGGTATTGTAAACAAGGTTCAAGTACATCCTTAAACTGGGCAAATTAGGAATATAATCTTGAAAGAGAATACCCAGGTTGAAACGTTGATCGCTTGGTCTGGAAATGTATCCCCGTCGATCAATGTTCTCCTCCGTTTTTAGATAGCCCAGACTTATCCAAGATTCCGTTCCCGGGACAAACGCGCCGCTTAAACGCATTTCCGCACCAAGAGCATAGGCTTCGGCGTTGTTCCGGGCCCTGTACCGTATGCGCACGTCCTCCAAAGTATACGGGTTCACATTGTCCAGGTGTTTGTAGTAGGCCTCTGCAATTAGGGTAAAAGGGCGATTCCAAAGGGCAAAACTATATTCATGGCCCGCTACCAAATGAAAAGATCTTTGGGCTTTTACCTCAGGGCGTACCCTTCCCGTGCTATCCCGTAGTTCTCGGTAAAAAGGAGGTTGTTGGTATACCCCCGCGGACAACCTAAACAGCATGTCTTTTTCCCAAAAAGGTTTTAATGCCACCTGGGCCCTGGGACTAATTACCACTTGGGAGGTGCGGGAAAGGCCGTCTCCCCGAACCGTCCAATGCTGTGCCCGTAGGCCCAGGTTATAATACAGTTCTACCCTTTTCCATCTTTTGCGATTACTGAGTTGCAGAAACCCGGAAAAACGATCGGTCTGCACAAAGTTTTGGGCATTTAGGCTCTCAAAGGGCACCAAGGGGGCCGTGAAAGGTTCCCTGGGTTGATTATTCCCGAATTCGCGCAGGGGTGGACGGATAAGAAAACCGGCCGAATCAATGAACTCGGATTCCCGGATTTGATCCCGAATGTCTTCACGGGTATATTGTATACCCCATTCCAATACTTGGTTTCCATGCGTTGTTACTCCCTTGTGTTGGAAGTTTACGATAAGGGCATCCAAATCGTTCCTGGCCCTATTGAATTGTCCCCCTAACCCGCTATAGAAGGTGGCACCGCCTTGGGTTTCCCCTCCCAGGTTGGTTTCCGTTTCCCCCAATCGGTATTGGGCCAATACGTCCGAGTATTCCTCTTCCGTGGTGTGGTAGATGGAGGAAATAAGCTTGAGGGTGGTTTTGTCGTCCAGGTGGTAATCCCCTTTTAAGGCAGCCAGTTGGGTGGCGTAGGTGTTGTTTTCCCTACCTTGATAAAATACGGTAAGGGTTCTTGGATTTTGCAGTGTTCCAAAAGTAGTTTCCCTGTTCAGGGGTTCGTTGTTGTAATCGTTCAATGAAATATTGCCCAAAAAGCCCAATTGGAATTGCTTCGAAAATCGGTAGGTCATGTAGCTTTGGGCGTCTACGAAAACCGGGTTAAAATTGGCCTTGGTCTCCATGCTATTCACCAAAAGGGCATTGTTTCTATACCGAAGGCCGGAAACCGCGGTAAAATTTTTGTTTTTGGATACGGTTTCCAATACCGCATTCGCGCCCAGGAAGCTTGCGTTCAAGAGGGCTCCGGACTTCGCTGGGTTCTTATAGGTAATATCCAATACCGAGGACATCTTGTCCCCGTATTTGGCTTGGAACCCACCGGCAGCGAATTTCACTCGCTGTGTCATATCGCTATTGACAAAACTGAGGCCTTCCTGTTGGGCAGACCGCAGCAAAAAAGGTCGGTAGACCTCTATTTCGTTGATGTAGACCAGGTTCTCGTCATAATTGCCGCCACGCACGGCATATTGGGTGCTCAATTCATTATTAGAGGAGACACTGGGCAAGAGTTTTAATATGTTTTCCACCCCGGGATTGGCCCCTGGAATGCGCTGTACTTCCTTTGGGGTGAGAAGGGTAATGCCCTCTACATTTCTTTCCCCCTTGGGGGTCACTGTCACTCCATCCATATGGATTACCTCCATTTTCAAAACCGGATTGAAGGCGTAGGTGGCATTGGTTGTGAGGATAAGATCGCGTATTACAACATCCTTGTGCCCCAAATGGGAAAAACGCAGGGTAATGGGCGTGTCCGCCGGAACTTGAAGTACATAGAATCCATTGCTGTCCGTGGAAGTGCCTATATCGTTGGCCGAGACATTGGCCAAGGGGAGCGGGACGTTTTCAGAACCCAATACCAAACCCGTAATCGTGGCGGTCTGGGCATGGGTGAAAAGACCCAGGTGTACCGTAGCAAGAAAGAGAAAGGGCCAAAAAGGTTTCACCATTTAAGGGCTTAGCAATGTTAATGCGGGTCAAGGTTTGGCCCCCTTGGGGCCTCCTGTATTAAATGAATCCCATTTATTTTCTGAAAAAAGTTGTTTCCAAGACCTTCTTGTTCCCTACGTTGTCGGTAACCGTAACCCGCAGTAGATACTCTTTTTGGTCAAGGATGGCATCATCAAAGTTATAGGTGATCGTACTGGTCTTAGGCTCGTATTCCATCAAGATCCACTTCCCATTGAGTGTTGCGGAATAGGTGTCTATACCACTAAGGTCATCACTAATATGAAGGGCTAGATATCGATAGTTGGTAAGCCATTGCCCTTGCTTGAAGTTTTTAGTCCTGATCACAGGTGCAACGGAATCCCGGACAAGCGCGTGCGTCCCCAAATAACGGGTACGGGCGGTGAAGGTGCCCCCCCTTTTATAGGTAGATACGTAATTGGGTTTCTTTTTTTGGTCCAAGCGGGCAATGAACAATTGCTCCCGTGCTTCCTCGGAATATCGGGAAGTGTCAAAGGTTATGGTAAAGTTTCTGTGGGCGGCTACCGTATTGTCATGGATCTTTAAGGTATCCTCGCCTTTTTCAAGGTCTAGATAAAAATTATGGTAAAAGGTATTGGCCGGGAAATAGACCTTTCCCCCTCCCAGGTCAAAATTATTCGGTTTTTGGGCTATGACGTAGTGATCTGTTTTTCTATCCCTGCGTTTCTTTATTAGCGGTAGGGCTTTCCCCTCCACTGGAATGGTCAATGTAATATCGTTGCCGGCCAGGTCTTTGATCAGAAGTTCCACAGAATAATCAAGGCCTTCCCTAACCTCGATTTTTCCTTCGTTATAGAGGGTCTGGTAGATGCTTAGTTTGTTTCCGGGCCCCTTAAAACACTTTTGTATCCGTTGCCGGTATCTCCCAAAATGGGCATAATCTATTAAGGTATTGATATACCGCGTTTCCGAATAGGAGAACTTTTCAAAATTGTAGGCCGTATACACTTTTCCATTGACGGATAATTGCACCGAATACACCCCGTTCTTATTGGCGGCCATATCCTGCCGGTCGTATCCCACAAAACCAAAACCAATGGTCCCAAGGGCTGAGACCTTGTCTGCCAAATAGGTGCCGTCGTTTTGTCTGCGGAAATTGAGTTGCACCTTTTCCCCGCTCTGATTGATTTGACCGTTGGCCGAAAGGGGGTATCCATAAAGTTTCACCAGGGTGGGGTTGGTGGCGTCCCTAACCTCCAAACCGTACAATAAGGGATTGGTAGGCTTTTCGGAAATACTATTTCGTATCTCAAAATGAAGGTGGGGCCCGGAAGATCCACCCGTATTTCCGCTGTAGGCAATAACCTCCCCTTGGGCCACCTTGAGCTCGCCATAATCGGGAAACACCTCCACCTCAAATGATCTCTTTTTGTATTGTATTTTTTTGATGTATTCCTCTAGGGTAGGGGAGAACTTCTGGAGATGGGCATATACCGAAGTGTAACCGTTAGGGTGGGCTACATACAGGGCTTTGCCATACCCCCAAAGTGATACTTTTATCCGGACTACACTGCCATCCCCAATAGCATATATGGGTAAGCCTTCCCGTTGCTGGGTCTTGATGTCGATCCCGCCATGGAAATGATTGGAGCGCAGTTCCCCAAAAGTTCCCGCTAAGACCAAAGGAATGTCCATAGGGGAACGAAAAGCATCAGTAGGATATTTTTCCTGCCCGGAAACCATAACACCGTATACCAAGAACAATCCGAGGAAGAATTTTCGCATGGTGTATAAGTATTGGGTACGAAAGTAACTAATAGAAGGGAATCCCTGAAGTGCAAAGGCTCAAAAGTAGGGATGGCACCCTAGTTGACGGTTTAAAGGACGTTTCATTGGAGCACATGGAATAATTTGCAAAAAGAATTGGCAGGTCGTTATATCTATGTTAACTTTGTGTAACAGGCATCGAAAGGGAAAATGAGCGAATTGGTACAGATCGTGGATTCTTTAGAGAATAAGATCAGCAAATTGTTGCACAAGATGGAGTTGTTGCAACATGCCAATACCAAATTGGAAAATGAAATGACGCTACTCATGAACGACCGTGATACGGTCCGGAATTCCGTAAATGAGTGGGAGGAACGTTACAATTCGCTAAAACTGGCCCATTCGATGTTGGGCAGTAATACCAATAAAACGGAAACGAAGCTTAAAATAAACACATTGATCAGGGAGTTGGATCATTGCATAACCCAACTTTCGGAATAGGCATACATTTTTAAAATGCAAGAAAGGCTCAAGATAAAGCTTTCCATAGCGGATAGGGTATATCCCTTGACTATTGATCCTTCCCAGGAGGAAGGGCTGCGAAAAGCGGCAAAGAGTATTGAGCAGTTGGCCAAGCGCTTTGAGCAGAATTATGCCGTACGGGACAAACAGGATGTTTTGGCCATGTGCGCCCTTCAGTTTGCCTCTAAGATCGAGCAAAAAGGTATAGATCAAACACAAGGAGCCCAAGAGGCCAGGGAGCGTTTGATGGCCTTGGACGAGCTTGTTGATTCCAAGCTA
>JBCCZF010000090.1:0-8236 GCA_039188035.1 Bacteroidota bacterium
TATGTAGGGATTCCTTTGCGTTATTATGACTATTTGAAGGGGGATGCCGATTGGGCGATCAATGCCGATTTTATTCAAGGGCATTACGAGATGCCCACGGCAACCCCGCTTCCTGTTCCTTTGCAACAAGTTGACGTTCGGGGCGGATTTACCGCTGCCGCCGGTGCCAATTTCTATACGGCGAAAAATTATCCAGAAGCCTATCAAAACCAAATGTACGTTAATGAACCCACCGGCCATATTGTGCATTTGGCCCGGGTAGTTCGGGACGGGGCAGGGTATAAAGAACTTAAGGACGGTAATATTTTTGCGAGTACCGATGCTTGGACCGCCCCTGTTTTTTCCAAAACAGGGCCAGATGGTAATTTATGGGTGGCGGATTGGTACAATCCCGTAATTCAACACAATCCCGATAAGCGCGGGATGGAAAATCAAATCTGGAATGATGACAAAGGAGAAGGTAACGCCCATTTGAACGAACATCGCGACAAACGACACGGCCGGATCTATATCATAACCCATGAAGACGGGAACGACCCGGATATCCAAAATTTGGATTCCAATGACGGACAACTATTGTTGGCGGCATTGCAAAGCGATAATATGTTTTGGCGGACTACCGCACAGCGATTGCTTGTGGAAGAAAACAAGACTTCCTTGATCCCCGAACTCCTAAAAATGGCCAGAACGGGTATAGAAAACCCAAAAGATAACACCCAATATGGGACCTTGCACGCCTTATGGACCTTAGAGGGCCTGGGGGCTTATGATACCCATCAGGAAGCTTTGGCCCTTGTTTTTGAGGCACTTTCGAAAGGGTCTTTTTCCACTAAAAAAGCGGCCATAGCCCTATTGCCCCAAACTACGAAGTCCAGCAATGCATTGGCAGCGTCGGGATTGCTTGGCGATACCCCGTTGGCGTTGCGATTGGATGCCATGCTTAAGGCCGGGGAACTTCCAGAGACCAATGCCCTTTACAAGCAAATGGAGGCAGTGGCCTCGGATTCCGTTACTGCCAAGGATAAATGGTTGACGGCCGCCCTTAAAATTTATCGTAAAGAACAAAACGAGGAATTTGTTGAGCCGGATAAGGTGCGCCTCATACTACCCGCAGCAGATCAAGGCCAGGTTACTTGGCGTAGTACCCAAAAACGACCCACGGATACTTGGATGAATCCCAATTTTGACGATAGCCGATGGAAACGCGGAAAAGGACTTTTTGGAGGGGAGGATTCCAAAGATCCACAAACTCCCTGGACAACTTCGGACATCTGGTTGCGAGCCGATTTTATCCTAAGGGAGCCTATGGTTGACCCCGTTCTAAAAATTAAAAATGACGATTCCTGCGAAATATATATCAATGGACTATTGGTCAAGACGGAAGAAGAGGTCAACGGCAAGTACACCTATGTAAAGCTCCCTAAGGAAACAGAAAGTTATTTTAAGGTGGGCCATAACCATATTGCCGTACATGCGCACGACAAGGGAGGAAAGCGTTATATTGATGTGGGTGTTGGTACCGTGAAGGCGATACAACCGGATATCACCTTTCGTCTAAAGACCGTAAACCAGAAAATGGCCTTTGATAAAACGATCCTTAGAGCAAAGGCCGGACAAGTGGTGAAGATCGTTCTGGACAATACGGATCAAATGCCCCATAACCTAGTGGTGCTGCAATCCGGTACCTTGGCCGCCTTTGGGGAACGGGTAGATGACTATGTGAAGGATCCCAAGGCGCCACAAACGGGGTATGTACCCAATTCCAGATATGTATTGGGCGCAACGGAAATGTTGGAGCCGGGGGACAATGGGGCAGTGGTTTTTGAATTGCCCAAGGTGCCGGGTAGCTATCCGTTCGTATGCACCTTTCCGGGACATTGGCAAATGATGCAGGGAGCCATTCTCGTAGAAGCCCCTGGAAGTTACATTTCCGAAGACCCGGATGCCTTTGCGAGTGTGGTCATGGGAGGGGGAAGTTCCCATGATTTTGAAGGCTTGTTCGGGGTGGCCGATGGTAAAGTACTGAGCAATTCCGGTAAAAACACGGTGCTCTATATTGAAAATTCGGCCACTTTGGCGCAACTGCTCAAAGACAATGACCTTTTGATGCTTACAAACAACAAACCTTTGGGCACAGCGGCCCGCAAGGCTATTTTTACAAGGGTAGATCAGGGAATGCCCTTGTTCATCTATCATCCGAGCGCTTGGTACAATTGGGAAGATTGGCCCCGGTACAATGCCGAATTGGTAGGGGGTGGCTCGCGCTCCCATGAAAAGTTACAAGAGTTCGAGGTTATCGTGGTAAAGCCGGAACACCCCATTATGAAGGGGGTGCCCAAAACCTTTAGAATTGTTGATGAACTCTATCGGTGGGAGCAAGATCCCGAAGGAGCCGCTGTTGAGGTATTGGCCGTGGGCAGGGGATTGGAGTCCGGAGCCGAATTTCCCGTGGTCTGGGTAGTGAAGCATCCCAAAGCCAAAATCGTGGGTAATACCCTGGGCCATGATGAAAGGGCCCACAATCTCCCGGCTTATAAAACCCTATTGGCGAATAGCCTGGAATGGGCAAAAACGAGGGAATGACCGCACTTTTTGGCATAAGGTCAAAGATGTTCTTGACTACCCAATATTGCGATATTTTTTTCGGTATTGCAGGGGGCTATCGTCCATAAGTTCCCTGAATTTTTTGTTGAAGTTGGACAAGGTTCTATACCCGCACTCGTGCGCAATTCGCAAAATGGATAGGTCGTTTCGTTGCAAGAGCTTGCAGGCGTTACTTATCCGGAGTTCGGCGATAAAATCGGTGAAGGTTTTGTTGGTATGCGCCTTAAAATAACGACTGAAGGCCGTGGGGGTGAGGTTTGCGAGTTGTGCTAACTGCCCCAGTTTAAGCTCTCCCCTGTAGTGGTCCAAGATATAGGAGTGAATCCGGCTCATCCGATCGGAATCGGAGTCCGTTACCGTATTCAAATACCCTTCCTTATTGATAAATTTCAATTTTTTGGTCGATAGGATATTCAATATCCGGAGCAGGGAAATTACCCCTTCAAAGCCTTTTTGGGCAGTCATTTTCTGGACTATGGATCCCACGTGGTCACGGGTCTCTCCCTGAATCAACAACCCGCGGTGCGAGCGTTCCAAAAGTTCACGGATGCCCTTCATTTCTTCTTTGTTTAAAAAGGCCCCCTGTAGAAAATCGATGGAAAAATAAATTACGATTACATGGGTGAGCAGTCCCTTGTTTTGGAAATATTCCTCGTCATTCCGCCATACATGCGGGAGGTTGGCCCCGGTGAGCACCATGTCCCCGGGTTCAAAATGACTAATATCATCCCCTACAAATCGAGTACCCGTGCCCTGCAATACAAAAGCAAGCTGATATTCTTGATGAAAATGCCAATGGGGATCAAAGTAAGGGGCGATCAAATCGTTGATGCGATAACATTTGGTTTCGGAAATAGGAGATTTCCGTATGGCCTGTTTCATTTTGACAGAATAATGCGATTTGCTGCCGTAATATAGTGTTTTGGATGATATGATAAGGGTGAAAAGGGCGTTTCATCTAGTTTGCCGGCCCGGGCACGGAGGTAATTACCGTTCATAACCTTTTTCCACGCCTTAAGAGTCCAATCCAAGGGAAAACAAGGTGATGGCGGTTCGATAACTCTCCGAATTTTTATATTTACTCCAACCTATTCCTCCGCAGGTAACAAATTGTAGCTGAAACCGCAACATTTCACGAAGTATTGAAATAGTATGAAAATTATAGAAAAACTGGGCCTGACAATTATGTTTTTCGGGATTTTGGGTTGTTCGCAAAAAAAACCCTTTATGCTGATGCCAAACAGTGCTAATCACCTAAATTTTAATCATTTGCCCACCTCATGGGACGAAGGGATTCCTCTCGGCAATGGAATGATCGGTGCCCTGATTTGGGAAAAGGAAGGCAAACTGCGCTTTTCTTTGGATCGTGTGGATCTTTGGGATCTGCGGCCCATGGAAAACCTGAATACCCCCAAATGGAAGTACAGCTGGGTCTATGACCAATGGAAAAAGGATCAATATGCCGCGGTACAGCAGCAATTTGACGTGCCTTATGACCAAAGTCCCGCACCCTCAAAAATTCCTGGAGCCGCTCTTGAGTTTGATATTTCATCGTTGGGCGAAGTGCAATCGGTGGACTTGGATTTAGACCACGCCATTTGTGAAATACATTGGAAAAACGGGGTGAAACTCATGGCCTTTGTACATGCCACCAAGACCATGGGCTGGTACCG
This sequence comes from Bacteroidota bacterium, assembly GCA_039188035.1. GTDB lineage: Bacteria > Bacteroidota > Bacteroidia > Flavobacteriales > Flavobacteriaceae > Ulvibacterium. The sequence continues at coordinate 4,278 of JBCCZF010000090.1, forward strand.
TTTTGAAGGGCTAAAGTCACCCTTGCCTTTTACCTTGCTGCCTCCGGCCTATAGTGTTGTGGGCGAAAGTGAGGCCCAAAACCCGGTTACGGGACAGGATTTGAGACGATTGGGCTATCCGAAGGGGCAAGTGGTCAAATCAGGAGGTTCCGTTACCTATGATCAAGAAGGTTGGGGCGGATTCCAATATCAGGTAAGTGTTGGTACCAAACCGAAGGAAAATGCATGGGAAGGCTGTTGGAGTATTAGTTCCGCCTTTCCGGGATGGGAAAAGACCCCATTGGCCGAAGCGGTGGTTCGGAAGATGCTGCCTCAGGGAATGACCGAATCGTTGGCCTCCCATACTACCTGGTGGCACCAATACTGGTCAAAATCGAGCATTCAGGTACCCGACTCGCTATTGCAAAGGCAGTGGCTTTTGGAACAATACAAATTTGGGTCGGCGGCACGCGCCGGGGCACCGCCCGTTTCGCTTCAGGCGGTTTGGACCGCCGACAATGGCAAGTTACCCCCTTGGAAGGGCGATTTTCATCACGATCTCAATACACAACTAAGCTATTGGCCAGCCTATAGCGCCAATCATTTGGACGAGGAGATGGGCTTTATCGATTGGTTGTGGAAATATCGGGAAACCTTTAAGTCGTATACAAAGGAGTATTACGAAACGGATGGCTTGAACGTACCTGGGGTCACCACACTTATCGGAGAACCTATGGGCGGCTGGATTCAGTATTCCTTTGGGCCCACAGTATCTGCATGGTTGGCCCATCACTTTTATTTGCATTGGCGCTACACCATGGATCGCGAATTTTTGGCCCAAAAGGCCTATCCCTGGATAAAGGACGTTGCCCTTCATTTCGAAAAATTGGCAGTATTGGGCGAAAACGATATGCTACAGTTACCAATAAGTTCAAGCCCTGAAATACACAATAACGGCCGTGAGGCCTGGTTTGCCGAAACCACGAATTTTGATTTGGCCCTGATCCGATGGACGTATGAAAAGGCGGCGGAACTGGCCGGAGCCCTACAGTTGCCTGAGGAAAAGGAAAAATGGAAGACGTTATTGGCGAAGTGGCCACAACTTGCTGTGGATGGTTCGGGGTTACTCCTTGCGCCCCATGCCCCTTTAGAGGCATCGCACCGGCATTTTTCCCATCTTTTAGGGTATCATCCTTTAGGCATTGTGGATTTCTCTAAAGGGGGCACAGACGAGGAAATCATAAAGAACACCATACGTACTTTGGATTCCCTTGGATCATCGCAATGGGTGGGGTATTCCTTTAGCTGGTTGGGCAATGCCAAGGCACGGGCCTTTGATGGGGAAGGGGCCGCCCAGGCCCTGAAAACCTTTGCCAGTGCTTTTTGCCTAGCGAATAGCTTTCATGTGAACGGAGACCAATCGGGTAAGGGATATTCCAGTTTTACCTATCGGCCGTTCACCTTGGAAGGTAATTTTGCCTTTGCCGCAGGTTTACAGGAAATGCTTATCCAAAGCCATACCGGAACCGTACAATTGTTTCCCGCTATCCCCAAAGATTGGAAGGATGTCCGTTTTGACCAATTGCGGACGGAAGGGGCCTTTCTGGTCTCGGCCGAAATGAAAGACGGCCTTGTACGTACTATGCGGATCAAGGCTGAAAAAGGAGGGGAGCTCCTAGTAAAAAGCCCCTTTGGGAAAGCGCCTTTTGAATGTTCCATGAACTACCGTTTGAATGCGGACAATATTCTGGTTGTAGCACTCGGGGAGGGGGAAACGGTACACTTTAGCCTAATAAGATCATAACAAAGTAAAAGTTGGCCCGGACTATGACCAGGCCAATTTTCAATTGTTTCGGTTTCTAAACGGTTACAACTTTTCATTGAACCATGTGGTGGCATCGGCTACCACCTGCTTAACCTCGTTCTCTTGGTCATAGTAGTTGAACTGATGAAAAGGGGATTCTAGTTCGGTTTCCATCCAAACCAACTTCTTGTCGTCCGTGGCGATGTTCCCAAAGTATTTCTTGGTGTACGAAGGGAGCACCGCACCATCGGAATGTATCATTAGGGTAGGGGTGGTCAGATGCGCCGCCGTAGGCATGGGATCAGCAGTTAACCAATCTTCCCAGGACATCACGGCAAACTTGTCTGCACTCCATTCCTTGATTGCCCCGCGATCTGGATTCAGGTAATAGTCGTATGGGCCATACATAGCGGCGGTCTCGTCTTCCTTAGAAATGGATGGGATATAGTCCACTACACCATTTTCCCCAAATTCCTTTTTGGCTTTTTGGGCTGCCTTAATTTTGGCCTGGACACCCTCTTTGCCTCCGTAAAAGAGGGTTACGGCCTCGGCATCATGTAGCCAGGAAGCCGCGGTTACTACGGATTTAATCCGGTCGTCCTCGGATGCCGCCATTAAGGTATACATAGCTCCCGCACAGACACCAAACGCCCCGATCTTGGAATTATCCGCCTCGGGTAGGCTTTCCAAATAGGTCACGGCATTTTCAATATCTACCTTTTTTAGGTTCGGGCTTTCGTAAAAACGCGGTTCTCCCTCACTTTCCCCGAAATTTCTGAAATCAAAGGCCAAGGTAATAAACCCATTTTCGGCAAGTCTTTTGGCATACAGCCCAGCCATCTGCTCCTTTACCGTAGTCCAGCTACCGGATACCACCAGGGCGGGATAGGATTTTGAAGCCTCAAAATTTTTGGGATAATAGAGGTGGCCTACCAAGGTATTTCCTTCACTGTTAAAACGTACTTTTTTCATTTTTTTGGGATTTTCAAGCGTTATATTTTGTTCTTTTTGTACTTCCTTTTTCTTGTTTGCGGTGTTGCAGGCTACCAGGAATAGGGTGACCGCAGCCGTTGTGACTAGCTTCTTCATACTTTCTATTATTTAATTTTATCCAGGAGACCAAAGCCACGGGCCGCCGTAATGGGATTGAATATTTCTACGTATTCCACGATTTTACCGGCCGCATTGAACTTAAAGGTGGAATAGTAGTCGTTTTCATAGTAACCGGCCCCATTTTTTAGTTGTATCCGTCCTTGATATTTCACAAATACGATGTTCGGATCCTCCATGGCATACATCGCTTCAATCCTGAATTCCATGCCGTCGAAGTTTGGGAATACGGACGCCCAGTAGTTTCGAATATCTTCCCTCCCCTTGGCCCCTTCCGGGAACAAGCCTGAGGCATAGGGGTTAATGTGTTCGGCATCCTCGGAAAATAGGTTTACCAAGGCCTCCACATTTTCGTTTTCCAGGGCCTTGAAGAAGGCCAAGGTGGAATTCTTGTTCCTTTTTGCCGTTTCCATAATAGTTTCCTTTTCTTTAGTAAGGGTTTGCAGTTTCTTTCGTAAGGTATCTAGTTCTGTTTCTTGGCCTTGATGACAGCTAATGATCCACAACCCGAGGATACCCAGTGCAACTAGTTTTCTCATTTTGTTGAATTGAATGAATTCCTATTTTAATCGGTTCATGGCTTTTTCCGGAAGGCGGGTATTGCCATCTTGATAGGTAACGTTGAACTTCATGGCCGAAATAGTCCATACCCCTTGTGGACCCTTGTTCAATTCAAAGTCATAACTGCCGACCACTGTCCATACATTGCCCGACTCATCCCCCAAATAATGGGTTGCCGTGCCATAGCATAAGATATGGGACTTAGGGCCTTCTTCCTGGATCAGAAAATTGCCCACCTGGTGGTGGGTAGCTTCAAATCCCGGTAGAATACCGCGCCACGCGGCAATAATTTGGTCAGGGGTCATTACCATGGCTGCATTTCCGGTCATGGAGGAGTAATCCAGAAGGACCTTGTTATGAAAAGCTTCTCTTACATCGTCCCAATTTCTTTGGTCGGTGGCTACAAATAAATGGATTACGGTTTCTTTCGGAGTTTTCATGTCTTGTGCATTTGTGTTTAACGAGCATAAGGTGATCGCACCTATCAAAATCTTTTTCATGTTGA
>JBCCZF010000091.1:0-8233 GCA_039188035.1 Bacteroidota bacterium
CCCCAAAAACCGTATTTATGGATTTTTTGTGGTTGATCTTTTTTGTAATGCTACCCGTTCCGGGAACCGGGGTCTACGCAGGCAGTATTGCCACCTATCTATTTCGGATAGATCGTTCCAATGCCTTTGTGGCCAATGCCATAGGCATCTTTTTCTCCTCGCTTATTATTTGGATTGCCACAGTATTGTCCATACAGGGGATTTAATTGCCCAAATATATCCTACCGGATGGATTTTCCCGAAACCAGATTTTTTGAAATTCCCTTTTGAGTATCAGGAGGGAAACCTGCGCCGCCACTTCTACTGAATCGGTTGGGGGAATTTCCTTTATGGCCCTTTCCGGAACATCGATGATATAGAGCAAATTCAGATATTCCTTTAAGCGTTCCATGAACAATAGATAGATTTTTTCGTGCAGTAAAGTCCGTAACACCTTAGGGGGTAGGGGTTCGTCCCCCTCCCTTCCCATAAGGGCAACGGGAACGTTGGCCCGGACAAAATCCTTTTGCAGCTGGACTATCAACTTGGCGTACAGTCCCTGGTCTTGGACTTCCTCTAGAAGTGCTTCGCTATTTGGAAAATCAAAAGTCATGGAATTGAATGGATCCTCTGGGGCAGCATTATGGAAAACAGCCCTTAACCCCTTACCTTTTGCTCCCAATCCCAGGCCGTCTTCATCGCCTCGTCCAGGGAGTATTCGGATTTCCAGCCCAAAACGGCATTGGCCCGGGTGGTATCCGCATAGGCCTCCGTAATATCTCCCGGGCGCCTGTCCACAATCTTGTAGTTGAGTTCATTCCCGGAAACGCGCTCAAAACTCTGGATGACCTCCAAAACCGAACTTCCCTTGCCCGTCCCCACATTAAACACCTCATAGTTGGCCGCATTCCGGTCTTCCAACAACCGTTCCAGGGCCACCACATGGGCCTTGGCCAAATCCACAACATAGATATAGTCCCGGATACAGGTACCATCTTCCGTAGGATAGTCGTCCCCAAAAACAGAAAGTTGTTCACGCAGACCTATGCCCGTCTGGGTAATAAAGGGTACCAAATTTTGGGGAACGCCCAAAGGCAACTCCCCGATTTCCGCACTGGGATGTGCCCCCATGGGATTAAAATAGCGCAAAGCGATGGCGTTTAGGGCGGGAGTTACCTTGCACGTATCCCGTATGATTTCCTCCCCGATCTGTTTGGTATTGCCATAAGGTGATTCTGCCGGTTTCACTGGGGCACCTTCAGTAATCGGCATTTCATCGGCCTGACCATAGACCGTACAGGAAGAACTGAAAATAAAATGGGCCTTCCCCTTTTTTGAAAGTTCCTGAAGCAGATAGACCAAAGTCCCTAGGTTGTTCTCATAATAGAGCAGGGGATTTTCAACACTTTCACCCACCGCCTTGGAGGCCGCAAAGTGTATGACTCCTGCAATATCCCGATAGCGTTGGAAAAAATCCGCTACCCTGGACTTTTCACGGAGATCCAGTTTTTCAAAAATGGGGCGCTTTCCGGTTATCGCGGTTATCCTGTCCAAAACGGATTCGTCCGCATTGGAGCAATTGTCGATGATTACCGTTTCAAAACCCCTATTCTGCAACTCTACCACGGTATGGGAGCCTATAAATCCCAAGCCTCCGGTCACTAGTATTTTCATAGTATTAGTTCAAGTTCCAAGTTAAAGTTCATACACAAATTCAAGGTTTTGGGAATATAAAATCCTAACGACAAGCACCAAATCCCAAGATTTCCGCTTTAGGCCTTGTTGGTCTTGCCCGGTTTGGATTCCCAAGCAATCCCATTGAACCTATTTTTAAATTGATCCATTGACAAATTGAATCACCGCATCAGCAATAAAGGTTATCTGCTCATCGTCCAGTTCCGTATGCATGGGTAGGGAAATTACTTCCGCCACCAATAGATTGGTCACCGGAAAATCAGTCTCCCTATAGCGTTCATCTATATAGGCCTTTTGCCTGTGGAGGGGAATGGGATAGTAAATGCCGTAGGGGATGCCCCTTTCTCCCAAATACTTTGCCAACCCGTCCCTTTTCCCATTGGTGATCCGCAAGGTATATTGATGGAACACATGTCCCGATTTTATATTGGAATCCACAATCTCCGGGGTAACGATATGCTCCTGTCCCGTAAACGCCTGGCTGTATTTTGCGGCGGCCTTTCTGCGGGCCTCGCAGTAGGCATCCAGATGGGGCAATTTGGCGCGCAATACAGCGGCCTGAATGGAATCCAAACGGGAATTGACCCCGATCACATCATGATGGTAACGTTTGTACATGCCATGGTTCACCATCCCACGAAGGGTATGGGCCAAGTCATCATCATTGGTAAAGATGGCACCGCCATCACCATAGGCCCCTAGATTTTTTGAAGGAAAAAAAGAGGTACAGCCCACATGTCCCATGGTTCCCGCTTTTTTTGTGGAGCCATCCGCAGCACTATAGTCCGCTCCAATGGCCTGGGCATTATCCTCTATAACGTAGAGGTTATTTTCCTTGGCCAATTCCATAATCGCGTCCATCGGTGCACACTGCCCAAAAAGGTGTACCGGAACTATGGCCTTGGTCTTGGGGGTAATGGCTTTTTTAACCGCGGCTACGTCGATATTAAAGGTTACCGGATCCACATCTACCAAAACGGGGGTCAACTGCAGGAGGGCGATGACCTCCACGGTGGCCGCAAAGGTGAAGTCCGCCGTTATTACCTCATCCCCAGGTTTTAGCCCCAGCCCCATCATGGCGATCTGCAAGGCATCCGTGCCATTGGCACATGGGATTACATGCCTTACCCCTAAATAGTCCTCCAATTCCCCTTGAAAGGCCTTTACCTCGGGTCCATTGATAAAGGCCGAGCTTTCCAGGATTTCCGATATGGACTGGTTTATCCGCTCTTTAATGGGCTGGTATTGTGCTCCCAGATCCACCATTTGAATTTTTCGCATGACTGTAGATTGAGGTGTCAAAGGTACAAAAATAGCAGGCCGGAAACATCCGTTTCTACAAAGAACCGTAGTTTTGCCCCGAACCATCCACCAAAGGATTTTTAGGGTGCACCGTATTTATACCATAGCCGTTGAATTTGCATGGGCCGCGCTTAAGGTCGTAGCCGCATTCCATCCCAAAATCAAACGATTTGTTACAGGGAGAGCGAATCTTTTTAGATCACTCGAACGCGCTATCTCCCCGGAAGATCGAATTATTTGGATGCATGTGGCCTCCCTAGGCGAATTTGAACAGGGGCTTCCCATTTTGGAGCAATTGGGAACAGCCTACCCCGACCATAAACGTTTGATCACTTTTTTTTCACCCTCAGGTTTTGAGGTAAAAAAGAATACCTCGTCCGCCGAAATCGTGGCCTATCTTCCTATGGATACGTCCAAAAATGCGTCGCTTTTCCTCGATATTGCCCATCCGGAGCTGGCCATTTTTGTAAAGTACGAGGTGTGGCCCAACTACTTGAGAGCACTTTCACAAAGGCGGATTCCCACCGTTCTTGTATCCGCCGTGTTCCATAAAAAGAAAATCTATTTTAAGCCCTATGGCGGATTTATGCGGAAGGCCCTACGGAGGTTCGACCATATCTTTGTTCAGGATTTAACTTCAAAAAAACTATTGGAATCCCTTGCCATTAAGAAGGTGACCCTAAACGGCGATACCCGTTTTGACCGGGTATCCCAGATTTTGGAACAGGACAACACCTTGGATTTTATGGAGTTTTTTTCCCGAGATCGTTTTTGTCTGGTGGCGGGAAGTACCTGGCCCGAGGACGAAAGGATCTTGGTAGCGCACATCAATTCTACCCCCCAGCGTATATGCCATGTGCTTGCCCCACACAACATAAAACGAGAGCATATCCTTGCACTAAAGGAAACCATCCGAAAAAATGTGGTACTCTATTCCGAGATATCCCCCCTGGAGGGCCTTTCGGATAAAGAGGTGCTGATCGTGGATACCATTGGCCTATTGACCAAAATTTACCGCTACGCGGATACGGCCTACGTGGGCGGAGGGTTTTCCACAGGTCTGCACAATACCCTGGAACCTGCAGTTTTTGGCATTCCCGTACTTATTGGCCCTAAATACAGCGGATTTAAGGAGGCAGAGGATTTGGTAGAACAAGGTGGCATCCGGGTTGTGGAAACACAGAGGCAGTACAACGAAAAGATCGAGCGCTTTGTGACCGATGCCGTTTACCGCCAGGAGATTGGGCAAATCAATGCCTCCTACGTTTCGGAAAAGGTGGGTGCCAGCGTCCAAATTATGGCGTATCTGCGTACATTACTATAGGAATCCACATGGAGTTCCTTTCAATGTATGCGAATTGCCCCTATCCTTATCTTACTTACCTTCTTTACCACCGGCCTCTTTTCCTGTGGTGAAAATTTTGGGGAAAGCCGGAAGTCCAACCCTTCGGAATCGACCCCAAGCATCCCGGAAATCCACGATTCCCTTAGACAACGGCAGCGCGATATGCTGGACAGCCTTGAAAAAAGGAAAAAACCACATCCCTTGGACAGTCTTAAACCCAAAGTGGCCACGCGCTGAGGGAACCTTCAAAATCCTTTGGTCGCTTTGCAGGGGTCTTGGACACAAATCCAAAATTCAAATACAGGAAAGTTTAGGGGTACGTATCCAGTTAAAGACCAAACCCCAAGCTTCAGGGAGCAATACCCATAATGACCTATACAGACGCCAGCTTATATGCGCTTTCCCATGAAAAAAGCGCCACGCCCGCCTCGTCCCAAATCGCATTCCCTGTTAGGAATGTAAACGTTACTGCCCAGGAGCGATTTGCTTTTTTTGGTTAGCTTTACCAAAATCAGTAGACCCATGTCGTCCAAACTTTTTCGCATTTCCCTGACCGCAGCGCTCTCAGGTTTCTTATTCGGCTTTGACACTGTTGTTATTAGCGGAGCCAACCTTCCCATTAAGGCATTATGGAATACCTCACCCGTTTTCCACGGGGTCTTTATCATGTCCATGGCCTTATGGGGCACAGTAATCGGATCTCTTTTTGGGGGAATTCCCTGTGACCGGTTTGGACGAAAGAAAACGCTATTTTGGATCGGCTTGCTCTATGCCGTATCTGCTTTGGGATCCGCCCTTGCAGGCGACCCTTATACCTTTTCCTTTTTTCGGTTTATCGGGGGGTTGGGCGTAGGGGCCTCCTCCGTAGCGGCACCGATCTATATCTCGGAAATATCCTCCCCGGAAAACCGGGGAAAGTTAGGGGCCATGTATCAGTTTAACTTGGTATTGGGTATTTTAATCGCCTTTATCTCCAACTATGTGTTACAAGGCGTTGGGGGATCTAACGATTGGAGGTGGATGCTGGGCGTGGAGGCCATCCCGGCCGTTATGTATACCCTTATGGTATTGCAAATACCCAACAGCCCCAGATGGTTGGCGATTACCCAAAACGATGAGCACGGCGCCCTGAAAACATTGAGGCTGTTATTTTCGGAAAGCGAAGCCCAGGCCAAGCTGCAGGAAATCAGGGCTTCGCATGCGGCAAACGACATTGGCGAAAATTTGTTCTCCGGCAAATACAACAAACCATTATTGTTGGCCTTCCTAATAGCATTTTTCAATCAGCTTTCAGGAATCAATTTTGTGCTCTACTACGCCCCGGAGATTCTGGAACGGGCCGGACTGGCCGCCCAAGAATCCCTTTTCAGTTCCATTTCCATAGGCCTTGTAAACCTTATTTTTACTTTTGTCGGGGTTTGGTTAATCGACAGGCTGGGCCGTAGGCAGCTGATGAAAATTGGTTCTGCGGGATACATTGTTAGCCTTGCCATGGTGGGATGGTGTTTTTACACCGGGGCAAGCCCCGCACTGTTGCTGACCTTTATCCTGGTATTTATCGCTTCCCATGCCGTGGGACAAGGGGCCGTAATCTGGGTGTTTATCTCGGAAATCTTTCCGAACAAGGTTCGGGCCTTTGGGCAATCCTGGGGCACAGGAACCCATTGGATATTTGCCGCCCTGATTACCCTGGTCACGCCTATTTTTTTAGATGCGGAAGACGGTATCTTTAAGGACAATCCCTGGCCCATATTTTTGTTCTTTGCCGGAATGATGGTGTTGCAATTGCTCTTTGTATTGTTTATGATGCCGGAGACCAAAGGGGTTTCCTTGGAGGAGCTGAGCAGTAAGCTAAGCGGAGGGAGAAAAAAGGAAGAACCGTACTAAGTGGGCGGCGGCGACCTAAAATCCCCCCGTATACGCTTTACCGAATAATTAGAACGTACAGCGCGCATACATACTAAATCTTGGGCACTTGGTCGAAATAAAAGCCAAAACTCGAAGATCTTAGGCCATAATTCCCTATATTTCAATAAATAAACAGATTATGGAGCAGCAAATCACATTTGGAACCAAGGTTCTAAACGGTTTCCTCGGCGTAATGATACTGGTTTTGATCGGTATTCTCCTCACCGTGGTCGTTTGTCTTATTCTGGCGGCATTCGGGTTCTTTTAAGTACCCATTAGCATCAAAATCGCCATCCCCATACAACCATTCTCACTATTTAACGCTACATTCCAAAATAAATAAAAGACCCGGATTTGGGTCTTTTTTTGTGACAACACCTAGTGTTAGGTCAAGTTTAAAATTTATATTGAAACCATCCCGTGTAGAGCAGTTCACACGTTCAAGGCCAAGACATTGGGCATGGCGGTAAGGAGGAAATCAGAATTTTACCAAGACTTTATTTCACAAAAAAGCCCGTCCAAAACGGAACGGGCTTTTTTTAAAATTTGAGGTTCTTGGATTTCCCTTATCGGTTGTTCGCCAAGTTAAGGCCCCATCCAATATCGGCACCAAGAAAATCAAAGGCTTTTGTGGCGGTCGTGGTATTGGGATCCCAAACATAATAGGCACTTTCCTCAGGCGTACTAACGGGGATGTACACATTGCCATTGTACTTAAAAGTGGTTCCTCCGTTAAAAACCCCGACCGAAGGGATACCCTCAATTGGTACTACAGTTAATTGATCCATGTCCAAAATGCACCAACGCGCTGAAGGCGCTGAGAAAAGAAGCCCCAATAATTGTTGGATTTGATCTGCAGTTGCATTTTCGAGTCCGCCTATTTCAGTTATAAGAGCGATTACTTCTTGGGGAATCTCAGCATTAATCACGGCCAAAGCTTGGCTACCCTCAATTATTTCGAAACCACTTATGGTATGGGCAAGATTCTGCGGGTTCAGGATAAGACCCGGTTCAAACACATAAGACGCATCAAATTCATTGCTCCCTGCAGGTATTTTGTTTATCCGAGGAAAGACCGTCGACCCCACGCTGAAAGACCCCTGATCAAAAATATACAAGTTACCCTGGCCGTCTATAGCAGGACCGCCCGAATTAAGATACAATACGGCCATTTCCCCATCCCCAACACGTTCGGTTGCTCCTACATAACTATCTGAGGATACATTGGCCTGGTGAACCACCAAGGAATTAAACGATTCTCCGGCCTCGCCCCTTATGGGTGCAAAAACATCGTCTCCCCTAAAGAAAAAACGCTGGTAACGCTGGTCGATATCCCCGGGAACAGGCGCCGCACTCATATCTATATTAGTAGTAACCTCCATGGTTCTAGGGTCAAAGACGGATATGGTATTTGGAGTGGCTCGATCATGGAACACCCCGGTTTCCGAATCCCGGACGGCCATCCGAAAAGAACCCGCACTAATCGTTGGCAATACGGCCTCTTCTTCCACTTCGCCATCGGCGTTGATCACATACTTGGAGAACCCTGCGGAACCATCGGGACGCGGCAGGAACATGGCGTGATCATGAACCGAAGTGGGGCCAAAGGCCGGAAAATCCGTTCCATCGGAAAGATCTATGGATTCCGAAGGAAGCTCCTCCACATATTTTACCAACGCTGATTCATTATTGTTCGTTGTACCGACAAAAACGAAGCCCTCACTTTTGTTTTCGGGTTCCACCGGGTCATCCATGGGCTCTTCGGTTCCCATATCGTCCGTGGTGTCATCCGTAGCGTCATCGCTACTGGAACAGGCGGTTACGCATAGGGCAAAAAACACCGCTGCCATATGCCTCCATTGTGCTATGAATACATTACTAATTTTCATTTCCATAAAATTTAAAGTGAATAATTGATTTTAAACGCATAATTAAACCCGGGCCTTGGAACCCGAAAGTTGTCGAACAGCTCCGCATTGAACATATTCTGGACATTGAAGGAAA
>JBCCZF010000092.1:0-8194 GCA_039188035.1 Bacteroidota bacterium
CAATTCTCTCCTGGCGGTTACCCATTTAACCCAATTACTTACGTATGTCACAGGCTTTGGCGGACTTGTGGTGCCTTTGTTTCTTTGGTTAACCTCCAAGGATAAGGTAGTCGGTATGGACGAACACGGAAAATCGATCATCAATTTTCAGTTGACCCTTATTTTGATTATTTGCCTGAGTATTCCCGGTATATTACTTTTTGGATTGGGCCTTTTGGGATTATTGACAGCAGGGGTCATTTCCTTTGTACTTCCCATTTTGAATGCAGTGCGTGCCGCCAATGGTGAGTCTCCCAGTTACTTTATGACCATCCGGTTTTTCTCGTAACCAAAGGAAGTAGTACTAAAAAACAAAAAACCTGGAAAATCAAGGGTTTTTTGTACACGGTACGATAAAATCCGTAATCTAAAGAGATGCTTAACTATTTAGCATTACGGGCATCACCAACATGGTAATGTGTTCCCCTTCGTCCAGACCATCGGCCGGTGTAAGTATTCCGGCGCGGTTGGGCAGGCTCATCTCCAAGGAAATCTCATCTGAATTTAGATTATTCAGCATCTCTGTTAGAAATCGGGAGTTGAATCCAATTTGCATATCGTCGCCCTGATAAGAACAGGTAAGGCGTTCCTCGGCCTTATTGCTATAATCGATGTCCTCTGCGGAAATATTCAACTCCGCTCCTGCAATCTTTAGTCGGATTTGATGGGTGGTTTTATTGGAAAATATGGACACCCTACGTACGGAGCTCAAAAATTGATTTCTGGAAATACCAAGCCTATTGGGATTCTCCTTGGGGATTACCGCTTCATAGTTTGGATATTTGCCGTCGATAAGCCTACAGATCAGTTCTGTATTGTCAAAGCTGAACTTGGCGTTACTGTCGTTGTATTCGATAACCACCTCGGATTCACTTCCTGCCAGAATACTTTTGAGCAGGTTCAACGGCTTTTTAGGCATGATAAACTCGGCTACTTGTGAAGCGGTGACATCGGTACGTTGGTATTTTACCAATTTATGGGCATCCGTGGCCACAAAGGTGAGGTTCTCTGTTGAAAACTGAAAGAATACCCCGCTCATTACGGGCCTCAGATCGTCGTTTCCGGCAGCGAAGATGGTCTTCGCCACCGCATTGGCCAAAATATCCCCCATAAGCGTTGTGGAGCTTGGGTCGTTCAGTTCCACGGCCTTGGGAAATTCCGCGCCGTCCGCATACGCCAAGGCATATTTCCCGTGGTTAGAACTTATCTCCACAGTATTGTTGTCTTCAACAACAAAGGTCAAGGGCTGTTCCGGAAAGGTTTTTAGCGTATCCAAAAGTAATCGGGCCGGTACGGCGATAACGCCCTCATTTTCTGAATCGACCTTTAGGACGGAGCTCATGGTGGTCTCCAGGTCGGAGGCGGAAACCGTGAGCTGATCCTGCTTTAAATCAAAAAGAAAGTTATCCAAAATGGGCAAAGTATTACTGGAGTTGATTACCCCGCCCAACACCTGTAGGTGTTTTAATAGATAAGTACTTGATACTATAAATTTCATTCGTTGGTGTTTAGTGGATATACCCTGGACGAACCCTTTCAATCCAAAGTGTTTTCAAGGGAAACCCTGGAAGTGACTTTTGTGGTATACACAATCAAACAAAGATATTTTAAATGCATTTTTTACGGAAACAAACTTATTAACAGTTGCTAGCGATAACGGCGCTTTCTCCAGAGATTGATCAAGGGTACAAAAACCAGGACAAGCCCCAAGGGAAGCGCAATATTTAGGACTTGCCATCTTGTTTTTTCAGTAGCTATGCGTTGTTCGTCCAGGATAGGAATGGCCACATTCTTGTTTCGGATGTTTATAAGTCCGGTATTGTCCAGCATATAGTTCACCGCATTGATTAGGAATTCTTTGTTCCCATAAAAACTATTGGTCCACTTATCGTATCCCAGTTCCAAGGGGGTTCCGTTGCGCAGCTGGTTTTTAACAATATCCCCATCGGACACTACCAACATTTTGGTCTCTTTTTCCGAGGCGTTTTCCTGTTGTAGGTCTACGGGTTTTACGCGTTTGGTAAAGGCCGATTTGAATTGTCCTTCCAAAAGCACGGCTAGAAACTGGTTGCCATTGTTGAAGGTTTCCTTGTCAGGAGCACGGTTCACTAGCTCCAACGCTATTTGTTTGGGCGTTCCCTCCAACTTGCTTAAGGGTGAACTTTGGTATAGGATTGTCTTTTTTAAGGGGCTTGCCAGGGTATCTATGGCATTGGCAAACTGGAATCGCAAAGCCTCCAGGTTACGGTTAATGGGATGGTCGTCCCTGGAGAATACCATGGGATTGTAGAACCAGGGTACGGGATTGTACTGCGCGCTATTCCCTTTCCCGGAGGCCAGGACAATTTGGGTAAAATAGAGATCGCTGACCAATACAGGATTAATACGCAGCCCATGGGTAAAAAAGAAATCTCCAAGGTTCAGGTCGCGGGGAAGGGCCAGGGCGGTCCCCGTTTCATTAAAAAGGCTGTCCAATTCCATTTGTACTTGGTCGATAAGCCAAACGGATTTCCCTCCCTGTGTTATGAACTGGTCCATAATATACTTTTCCGAGTCGGAAAAGGGTTCGGTGGGCTTGGCAATCAGTGCCAGGTCGTACTTTTGTAACTGCTTTAGGGTGCCTTGCGCATTTGTGGCTATCGAATCTAGGGTTATGGCCCCTATATTATAGTACTCCCGAAGCGAAGTGAGAAAATCGGCCATATAGATGTCATCCAGTTCCCCGTTGCCCTTGATGACGGCAATCCGTTTTTTTTCCTTGAGCCCCAATTTTGTAAAGGCGTTGGCAAAGGCGTACTCCAAATGCTGCACGGAGTTGTTCACCCTATCCTCCATGGAGGCTCCTAATGTATTGCGTAATAGGGGGACTTTTATCGTACGGTTCCCTTGATTGACCATGGCCCATGGGAATACAATATCCTGGGAAACCGTGGTGTTCTCCTCGGTGGTCACCCGTGTCGGAGTTAGCCCAATGGATTGCAGATCTGTAAGAACATTTTCAATCCGCTCTCCTTCAAGGGGGTTTACAAAGTTGAATTTAATATTGTCATTTTCTTCTGCAAACTCTTCTAGGAGGGCTTGGGTCTCCTTCTTCAATTTTAGGAATTCGGGGGTGAGGGTTCCCTCTAACAATACATCGATAATTACAGGCGTCTTAAAGGGGGCAACGGAATTAATGGCTGCCTTTGAAAGGGTATATCTGAGGTCTTCGGTCAAATCCAACCGTACGTAAAACAATTGGGCCAAGAGATTAAGGAGCAACACCGTAGCTACTGTTTTAAGGATATACGGAACCGATTTGCCCATTACTCCGATAAGGTTTTAAGTTGTAGTGTGGTCAGTGCCAAAAACAATAGGCCTATACCCAATAGGTAAACCAGATCGCGGGTATCCAAAATGCCCCGGGCCATAATCTCGTAGTGTTCCTTAAGGCCCAATTGCCGTATAAACCATTGTAATTCCGAACTTGGGAATACAGAGGCGATTGCTTCCAGGCCATAGTAGGCAAAAAAACAAAGGGCTATGGCCAAGATAAAGGAGATGATGGTGTTTTGGGTCAATACTGAGCTAAACAGTCCAATGGAAACAAAGGCCAAAGTCAGGAAAAGCAGGCCAAAATAAGATCCATACACCAGGCCCATATCCAGATTGCCCTTTTCCACGCCCAGTTGGGAAACGGTATACACATAAATTAGGGTGGGCAAAAGGGCCAGGGCCACGAGCGCAAAAGTTCCTAGGAATTTGCCCAATACCAATTTCCATGGGGTTATGGGCTTTATAAGCAATAGTTCCAAGGTTCCCATTTTCCGTTCCTCAGAAAAGCTTTTCATTGTAATTGCAGGAATCAAGAAGAGGAGTACCCAAGGAGTAAGGAGAAAGAAATTCCCCAAATCGGCAAAGCCGAAGTCCAAAATATTAAAAGGTCCTTTGAACACCCATAAAAAAAGGCCGTTGAGCAAAAAAAACAACCCTAGGACCAGGTAGGCCACTGGTGATGTAAAGAAGGATAGTATTTCTTTTTTAAAAATTGCCCTCATTAAACCCTAGTTGATGTCCTTTTTTGGTTGAATGCTCCACGCTTCGGGTTTGTCCGCAAAAAGAACCTTGGTGCGTTGCCAGGTAGCTTTGAAGAGGGCAGAATTTCTATAATTTTCCAAGCTGGTCTCATTTTCCCATCTGCTTAGTGTAAAAAACACTTCGGGTCTGTGTATGTCCTGGAACAATTCAAGGAAGGTACACCCCTTAAACCCAAGGATTTTTTCATGGGTTTCAGCAAAAATTTGCTCAAAACTAGCAATATTTTCAGTTTTGAAGGTCAGTTTTACAAAGCGTGTCAACATAAAAGGGCCTGTTTTAGGCAAAGGTTATGGAAATACGATCTCTATAGTCCAAACCCAGTAGGGTAGAAGCGCCCCCGACCGTGGTAGGATTACTTTTGTATACGGCAAGTTCCAAGTATCCGGAGGAATTGATGAGGGCCAGAAGATCCCCTGGCCCTTTTCGTTGGCCGCGATCCAGGTCAAAATTAACGATATCGCTATACTTGGCATGGATTTCTTGGAGTGTGGTGGTTCTGGCCTGTATCTCAAAACTCCTTCCCTTTCGTTGCGCCAGGAAGAACTTCACGTGGATGTTTGTCACCACATTACCGTAGTTGTCAATATAAATCACCCTCCCCACAATGGTGTTCCCATCATCACTTAACGTTGGGGAAAAATCCCTAAGTTCCCTGAGTTTTGCAAAAGGCTTGCCAACTACTTCCAGGGTTCCTCCACGTGCAATATGGCAAGCTACCTGCACAAAAACATCCATGGTGGGCAGCTCTCCGGTCACTGTATTGGGCAATTGTATTTCCACCACCCGATCCGGTTTTCGTTCCGAGGTAATCAACCCTATGACCCCGTTGTTCGCCGTAATAAAATAGTGGCCATCGATAAATACGGCAATATGTTGGTTTTCTTGGGTGGCTTCGGCGTCTACCCCAACAATGTGAATGCTCCCAGGGGGGAACCGATAATAGGAATTCTCCAAGATATACGCGCATTCCTGTATATTAAAGGGGCCAATACTATGGGAAATATCCACCACAGTGGCATCCGGAAGCTCTTTGTAAATCGCACCCTTTAAAATGCCCACAAAGTGATCTTTAAGTCCGTAATCCGTAGTGAGGGTAATGATTGCCATACAGCAATATTGAACTAGTTTTGATTGGGCAAAATGAACACTTTATCGGAAAATTTCTCTGGGAAAATAGTTTGAACGGCGATTGTACAACCTAGAAACCCAAAGCCTGTTAATAGTCCATTTCAAGAATTTTTAATTAAGTTTGTCGAGCAAAATTAAACAAAAAATAACGGGGTGGGAAACCCATTTTCAACCTCAATACTATTGTAATATCCTCTTTTTTGAACGAACTCATTTTAGAACTTACAGAGATTAGTCCAAGGGATTTTTTTGGACGCCAGAACGAGAACATAGACCTTCTAAAAAAGTATTTTCCCCATCTTAAGATCGTGGCCCGTGGCAACAAGATCAAAGTCTATGGGGATGAAGAACGGCTGGAGGAGTTTGACAGACGATTTGATATGTTGGCCAACCATTTTGCCAAGTATAACAAGTTGGACGAAAATGTCATTGAAAGGGTACTCACCAGCGATACCGAAGCGGATTACACTTCCTCCGAGAAGAGTGCCGATGTACTGGTTCATGGGGTAAGCGGCCGATTGATCAAGGCCCAAACGGCCAACCAGCGAAAACTTGTGGATGCGGTTCGGGAGAACGATATGGTCTTTGCCATTGGGCCCGCGGGAACCGGTAAGACCTATACCGGGGTGGCCCTTGCGGTAAAGGCATTGAAGGAAAAACAGGTAAGACGGATCATCCTCACCAGACCTGCAGTGGAAGCGGGGGAGAATTTAGGTTTTTTGCCCGGGGACCTCAAGGAAAAACTGGATCCTTATATGCAGCCACTGTACGATGCACTGCGCGATATGATTCCCAGTGAAAAGTTAACCCAGTACATAGAGAAGGGCACCATACAGATAGCCCCCATGGCCTTTATGCGTGGACGTACCTTAGATCATGCCTTCGTTATTTTGGACGAGGCGCAGAATACCACCCATGCCCAAATGAAAATGTTCCTTACCCGAATGGGCAAGAGC
Organism: Bacteroidota bacterium; assembly: GCA_039188035.1. Taxonomy (GTDB): domain Bacteria; phylum Bacteroidota; class Bacteroidia; order Flavobacteriales; family Flavobacteriaceae; genus Ulvibacterium. The sequence goes on from JBCCZF010000092.1 coordinate 6,201, forward strand.
GCCAAATTCTTGATAACGGGAGATCCGGGGCAAATCGATTTGCCCAGAAGAATAATATCCGGTTTAAAGGAGGCCCTGCTTATCCTTAAGGATACCCAGGGCATTCGTATGGTGTATTTGGACGATAAGGATGTAATCCGCCATAAATTGGTAAAAAAGGTGATTGACGCCTATAAGAACATAGAACATCATAATTAAAAATTTTATGGGAACCGCCTTCAAAGGACTGTTTTAAACTTCCCAATGAAAATCCATTGCCATGAGCCAGACCATTTATGACACGCACTTCAATTTTCCCGGACAGCAAAGCGTGTACAAGGGCAAGGTACGTGAGGTATACGGTTTGGATAACGACCTGCTCGTTATGGTCGCAACGGATCGCCTGTCCGCCTTTGATGTGGTTATGCCCAAGGGTATCCCGTACAAGGGTCAGATTTTGAACCAGATTGCGACCCAAATGATGAAGGCTACCCGGGATATTGTTCCCAATTGGTTGTTGGCCACCCCCGATCCCAATGTAGCCATAGGCCATGCTTGTGAACCCTTTAAGGTAGAAATGGTTATCCGTGGCTACCTGTCCGGCCATGCCGCCAGGCAATACAAAAAAGGGGAACGACTACTTTGTGGTGTGCCCATGCCGGAGGGGATGCAGGAGAACGGTGCTTTTCCGGAACCGATAATAACCCCGGCCACGAAGGCGGAAAAAGGCGATCATGATGAGGATATTTCGCGAGAGGACATTCTTAAGCGCGGCATTGTATCCGAAGCCGATTATACCGTCTTAGAGCAATATACGCGGGCCCTTTTCCAAAGAGGGACGGAAATAGCGGCAAAACGAGGCCTGATATTGGTGGATACCAAATACGAATTTGGCAAGACCAGGCAGGGCGAAATTGTACTTATCGATGAGATTCACACCCCGGATTCCTCGCGTTATTTTTATACGGATGGCTATGCGGAGCGTCAAGAAAAGGGGAATCCCCAAAAACAACTTTCCAAGGAATTCGTGCGACAGTGGTTAATAAGCCATGGATTTCAAGGCCTTAAAGGCCAAACGATTCCCGAAATGTCGGACACCTACATTGACTCCATATCCAATAGGTACATTGAACTCTATGAGAACATTACCGGGACGTCTTTTATAAAGGCCGATGTCCGTAATATCCACGGGCGTATTGAGCAAAATGTATTGGATTATTTACGAACGCTGTAAGATTGGTGGTTTACCGTTTCCGGTTCAAGATTGTCAACTGCCCACTAGACGATAGACGTAAGCCCCAAGACATAGGACAGAAATACGAAATCCCAAGTTCCAAATACGTATACGGGCATTGGAATTTGAGATTTGGTGTTTGGATTTTTTGGGTCTTGAATCCAGACGCCCTACGGCCATTGCCAACTTGCAAAATTCCTGTTCAAATACAAATCCTGTACGCCCTGCGTCCAAAATCCAATGTCTAAAGTCTGGCGTCTCCCTCTTTGAACCTTAACGCAATAACCATTTTAGGGTTACCTTGCGTTTTTCCCGTAATTGGGTTAATGTTTTAAGAAAAAGCATGGCCGTAATATACGCGTCGCCCAAGGCCGTATGCCGATCCTTTTTGGAAATATTGAACCTGTCCGCAAGTTCGTCCAGGGAGTAGTGGTTTTGGGGCTGGATGAGATTGGATTTTAATCTGGATTTTCCATAAAGGGTGCTGGTATCCAAATATCGGTTTTTTAATTGGGGCAACCCATGTCGTTCAAGGGCGGTATTTACCATGCGTATATCGAATAGTGCATGATGTGCCACAAGTATGGCATTTCCCAAATACCCCAAGAATTGCTCCAGGGCTTCCAATTCCGGGATATAATCCAATTTTCCTTGCTTACGAATACCATGGATCTTAACGGTTTCAGGGGAATAGACCTCCTGCGATCGTGCGGCTGCCGAAGCCCACCCCGATGGCCCTCGCGGCCGCCCTCGGCGAGCTGCGCTCTTGACGGGGTGCCCG
>JBCCZF010000093.1:0-8185 GCA_039188035.1 Bacteroidota bacterium
GAACAAATATGGGGACATCCAGGCGGATGGCCATTATACCTCACCCATAAAAAACCCCAATAAAAGGTTCTTTACCATGCTGGGCACCTTAGTAGGGGGACGGATATGTGTGGCCCGAGCCGGATTGGGCGGGGCCAAAATGGCCTTGACCGTGGCCGTAAAACACGCCTTAAAAAGAAGACAGTTCAATGACAACATCAAGATACAGGAAGACCTACTCATGGACTATCCAACCCATCAACTACGATTGACCCCCTTGGTGGCCAGTGCTTACGTGTACCATGCCACCTTAGATCGATTGATGGCGGACTACTGCAACGAAAACGAACCGGACAAGCGCAAAATAGAGACGCAAGTGGCGGGCCTAAAATCCTTGATTACCTGGTACGCCAACCAAACCATTCAGGAATGCAGGGAAGCCTGTGGAGGCAAAGGGTATCTTATTGAAAATCGTATCGCAGACCTCAAGGGGGACGTGGATATCTTTACCACCTTTGAAGGTGACAATACCGTACTATTGCTACTCGCCGCCAAGGGAGTACTCTCGGACTTTAAGGCGGAATTCAACAGTGCGGGCTTTACCGCTGTGCTTAAAATACTCGGGATACGTATTAGCGATACCCTTACGACCATAAACCCCATTTATTTTAACAAAGTGGACAAGGACCATCTGTTCGACCCCAAATTCCACAAACATGCCTTTAACTATCGTACGAGGCGATTGACCTATACCCTTGCCATGCGGATCAGGGACTATATTAAACAGGGTATGCCCTCCTACCAAGCTTTCCTTAAGGTCCAGACCCATTTACTGGCCTTGGGCAAGGCCTACAGCGCGGAACTGGCCTATGGCATTTTTTGTGATTTTACGAAAACCCTACCGGATGAAAAATATCAAAACCTCTTTGAGAAACTGGGAACGCTACATGCCCTATACGAAATCCGAAAAGATGCCCATTGGTTCCTGGAACAGGGGTATATGGGCGGCAGTAAATCCAAGGCCATACGGCAACGGGTGGAACGGCTCAGTAGCGAACTAAGACCGCATATTGGCGTACTCGTGGATGGCTTTGGTATTCCGGGACACTGCATAAGCGCACCAATAGCGCACTAATCCTTTTGTTTGTGAAGTTTTGAAGTATCCAAAAATTCCAATATCTCTATTTTTGGGTTGCCATAAAGGTCAGTCTTGGAAGAACCCTTGGAGGACAATTCCAACCTGTCCATAGCATAGACTTGGGCATCCGCGGATTCTTGTATGGTTACCCTAACCACCGAAGATTCCAATTTTTCCGCCTTTAGCTTGGCACTCTCTACCAGTTCTACCTGTAAATCCCCGGAAACGCCCTCCATCCGAGCCGTGGCATTTTTTTTCATGGAAACCGCAATACTCTCCGAGGTAGTATATATCCTGGCATCTATACGATCCCGGAGATCCACCTCCAAGGAATCGGTGGTAAGGGTAAGATCCGCGGAACTGATGTCCTCCATCGCCAGTTGGGTAAGGATGGCATCCGCGCTAAGCTCTAAACGCGCCGGACCGGAGGTGGCTATACGCAGCACGTCCGCAGATACGATATCGGCGGTACTCAATTTGCCATTATACTGGGTAACGGATTCCAGCTCCTTATAGTTGATAACAATATCCAACTTCTTCTTTGAAGTAATCTTATAATAGGAACTAATGACCAAGGTATAATCGGTTACCTCAAACTTCAGGACATCTACCAAATTTTCGTCGGCTTGCAGGGTATATCCTTCCTCAAAGGACTTCCGAAGTACTACCTCCAAATCGTCCTTCAGAATTATGGCGTTAAAAGGCGGGAGGTTTTCCCTTACCTCTACCACGGTCCGGTTGCCCTTTATTTTTGGCTTTCTTTGGGTATAGCCCTGAACACAAAAAAGCAGAACAATGCAAAAAACAAGATTTTTCATCTTTAAAGTGATTTAATCAACCCATTCCGTATTATCCGCCCCCACTATAGTTCCTTATCTCAATGAAATCCTACAAAATGGATATTGTCATAAACGAATATATCAAAAAAAATGCCCAACTCTTCGTTTGGGCATTTTCTTTACTTTTTAGAGCCTGTTTGGGAATTTGTCAATGGTTAAGTTCTTCCTCATTTTCTTGAAGCGGTACGGTCTGGGGCACAAAATCCTGACCAGGCAGGATATACTCCCCATTATCATAGGTCTTACTATAATCATAGGCCCAACGATGTACTTCTGGAATAGGCCCGTCCCAATTTCCGTGGATATGCTTTATTTCCGCTGTCCACTCCAAGCTAGTAGCCTTCCAAGGATTTTTGGGCCCAACCTTACCGTAAAAAATGCTATTGATAAAATTGTAGGCAAATATCAGTTGTGCCCCAGCGGTAATCAAGGCAAAAACGGTCATCAATACCTGTACATCGGTCAACTCGTCGAACATGGGGAATGCCGTATTCTCATAATACCTTCTTGGAACTCCTGCCATACCCACAAAGTGCATCGGAAAAAATATTCCGTAGGAACCTACCGCGGTTATCCAAAAATGGATATACCCCAGGTTTTTGTTCATCAGCTTGCCTTCGAACAGTTTGGGGAACCAATGGTATACCCCTGCAAAAAGACCGTAGAGCGCGGAAATACCCATTACCAAATGGAAGTGGGCCACCACAAAATAGGTGTCATGCACGTTTATATCCAACGTACTGTCCCCCAAAATAATTCCGGTAAGTCCTCCTGTTATAAAGGTGGATACCATACCTATGGAAAAGAGCATGCCCGGATTAAGCTGTAAATTCCCCTTCCAGAGCGTGGTAATCCAGTTAAAGGCCTTGACGGCGGATGGAATAGCGATCAATAACGTGGTAAAGGTGAATACCGATCCCAGGAAGGGATTCATTCCTGAAATGAACATATGATGCCCCCATACAATGGTAGAGAGGAAGGCAATGGCCAAAATTGAGGCAATCATGGCGCGATATCCAAATATAGGCTTGCGCGCATTCACGGACATTACTTCGGAGACAATACCCATGGCGGGTAGAATAACGATATATACTTCAGGATGTCCCAAAAACCAGAACAAATGCTCATACAGCACGGGAGACCCTCCCTGATAATGCAACACCTCCCCTTGAATAAAAATATCCGACAGGAAGAAAGAGGTTCCAAAACTTCGGTCCATTAATAATAAGAGGCCCGCAGAAAGTAGTACGGGGAAGGAAATAACCCCTATTACCGCAGTAACAAAAAATGCCCAAATGGTTAGGGGTAACCGTGTCATGGACATGCCTTTGGTCCTGAGGTTCAATACTGTTACAATGTAGTTCAAGGATCCCAGTAGCGAAGAGGCAATAAAGATGGTCATGGACACCAACCACAAGGTCATTCCCATCCCGGAACCGGGCTGGGCCATGGGCAGCGCACTTAAGGGTGGATATATGGTCCATCCCGCCGCCGCAGGCCCCGCTTCCACAAACAGTGAAATTACCATAATGACACTGGATAGGAAAAAAAGCCAGTAGGATACCATATTCAAAAAGCCAGAAGCCATATCCCTTGCCCCGATTTGTAAGGGGATCAAAAGGTTACTGAACGTACCGCTCAATCCTGCCGTAAGTACGAAAAATACCATTATGGTTCCATGAATGGTAACCAGGGCCAAGTATACATCCGCATCCATAACACCCTCCGGGGCCCATTTGCCCAATAAGGTCTCAAAAACGCCGAAGGATTCCCCAGGCCAGGCCAACTGCATCCGGAACAATAGCGACATGGCTATCCCCACCGTACCCATGATAAGGCCCGTAATCAAGTACTGACGGGCAATCATTTTGTGATCTTGGCTAAAGATATATTTGGTGATAAACGTCTCTTTATGGTGATGCCCATGATCGTGATCGTGGGCATGTTCCCCAATATGTGCTTCTGCCGTGGCTGACATACATTTTATTTTTTAGAATCTATTTTCTTTTCAGCAATCTTCCTTTTCCAGGATTGATCTTTTATGGTATACCAAAGATACGCATTGGCTGGAATCTCCTATGGATTGGCCATTACGGTTTCCTTAAAGGTCTTCTGTTCCGCCATCCATTTCGCATATTCCTCCTCGGTCTCCACTATAATTTTCATTTGCATGTTATAGTGCGACTTACCACAGATTTTGTTACAAAGCAAAACATAATCGAATTCCCAAGGGTCGGAATTGGGTCTTCCTTCTGCGGCCCATTGGGCACGCAATTGGTTGGTCCGTTCCACCTTGTCCACAACATCGGGATTCTGGCGCATCTCCGAAGTGGTTATGGTAGGGGTAAACGAAAACTCGGTTGTCATTCCCGGCACACAGTTCATTTGTGCCCTAAAGTACGGCATATAGGCGGAATGTAGCACATCCTGGGAACGCATTTTAAAATTCACTTTCCTACCTACCGGTAAGTGCAGCTCTTTGACAATAACATCGTCCAAGGAATAGGGATCTGCCTCGTCCAGCCCCAGTATGTTGGCTTTATCAATATCGATCAATCGCACATTGGCATCGCCCAAAACATCGTCCGTACCGGCGTATCTGGCGGTCCAATTGAACTGTTGCGCGTAAAGTTCCACGGTCAGGGGGTTGTCCTCATCATTAATATCCATAATGGTGGTCCAGGTGTACAGGCCCCATAGAATAAGACCGGCCAAAACAATTACCGGAATTATGGTCCAAATAAATTCCAATCGATCGTTGTCCGCAAAAAACAAGGCCTTCTTTCCTTCCTCGCCCCGATACTTATACCCAAAATAATGCAGGAGAAACTGGGTAAGGGTCTGAACAATAAAAATGATTACAAAGGATACAAGCATCAAATAGTCGTATTCCCCCCCATGTTCCGAAGCGGCCTCGGGCAACAATACCTTGGAATACTTCCAGAAGCTAAAAATGGTTATACCGTAAATAAAAACCAAAAAAGCAAACAGCAAATACCCATTATTCTTGTTGTCCGTATCATTGGCTATCTCCGAAGTATTTGATTTGAGCTGGGCAAACTCGAACATTTTGGTCATTTGCCAAATTCCGATGGCCACTAGAACTAAAACCACTAAAACCAGTAATGTAGTCATTGTATGATTTGAAATTATACCTTAAAATCCATTAATAGTGAAAATGCCTACTTTCCTCAATAAACGGGTTCCGCTTGGGCTGTAAGGGAGCCGAAGTAAGCGCCCGAAAGACCCAAAACAGAAATAATCCGGCAAAGAAAAGTACACCCCCTATCTCCGGAATGCCAATAAACCACTGATCGCCCACCGTTGCCGGCATAATCATATTGAATATGTCCATATAATGACCGGCAAGGATTATAATACCCGCCATGACCACAAACCAATTGATCCGCTTGTAATCACTGTTCATCAGAACCAATAGGGGAAACACAAAATTCATTACCAACATACCAAAGAAAGGCAATTTGTAGTCCGCTATACGCGTCACGTAATAGGTAACTTCCTCCGGAATATTTGAATACCAAATCAGCATAAACTGGGAAAACCAAAGGTAGGTCCAAAACACACTGATCCCGAACATAAACTTGGCCAGGTCATGGATATGGCTGTCATTCACATCGGGCAAATATCCCTTAGACTTAAGGTATATGGTAATCATAGCGATTACCGTAATCCCGGAAACGAACATACTGGCAAATACATACCATCCAAACAAGGTGCTGAACCAGTGCGGATCCACACTCATAATCCAATCCCAGGACATCATGGATTCCGAGATCAGGTAAAAGACCAAAAAGGCTGCGGAAACCCTAAAATTCAATTTAAAGTTGGCATTGTCCCCAGCCTCATCCTGTTGGATGGACAATTTCCGGGAATATTCCCGATAGAGTATCCAACCGGCAAGGAAAATGGCGGCGCGTACCAAAAAGAATATGGGGTTTAGGTACCCCTCTTTCCCCTGTAAAATGGGATCATGGGCCACCAAATCGGCATCCATCCATACAAAAAGGTGGTTCATATGCGCCACGGACAAGGCCAAGATTACAAAAACGATAATGCCTCCGGGGACCAGGTAGGCCGTTATGCCCTCCATTACCCGGAACAGCAAGGGCGACCATCCGGCTTGGGCAGCCCTTTGAATGGCATAAAAAGCCAATACCCCAAGGGAAATCATAAAGAAAAAGAAGGCCGCCACATACAGTGCCGCCCAAGGCCTATTGCGCAATTGGTGCAACAAGTGTTCATCGTGGGAAGCACTATGCGACTCACCGTGATCGGCCATGTGGGCCGCATCGTTGGCATGGGCATCCCCATGATGGGTATTCTCCCCATGGGAATCCCCCCCATGATGACCATCCCCATGGCTCGCCACCATGGCCTTGGCCTCTTCCACGGAACCGGGCATTGCCAAAAAGCCATAACCCAGGCCCAACACACCAACTACCATCAAAATGATGGAGCTCATTTTTAATCGATTTGATAAGGTGTACATGTTGCTATCCGATTGTATTATTTTGTTAAATCCTGTTTCAGTTTCATAACGTATTCGGAAACCTGCCACATTTCCTCGGTGTTCATTTGGGAAGCGTAGGAACCCATGGAGTTTAGACCGTAATACACGGTATGGTAGGTGGTTCCCACAGTAATGTTACGCGCTTGGTCCGCATAACTCGGAACACCCAATATCTTCTCCCGTTTTACCAGGTTGCCTTGGCCATCACCCTTGTTGCCATGGCATATAGCGCAATAGATTCCGTAAAGCTCCTGTCCCTTGGAGAGGTTTTTTTCCATTTCAAGGGAATCCAATGGACTGGCCAACAATCTGGCCAGATCTTTTCCCTCCGGAGTATTGGCATATGCATAGGGCAACCAACCCCTGGGAACGGTATTTTCCGGTGGTACAAGTGCCTCTGTGCGCCCGGGCAAAAAATCGACCTCCTCATAGGTCTCATAGCCTACCGGCTCATACATATTGGGCATGTATTGATAATTGGGCTCTCTCTTATCTTGGCAAGAAAGAAAAACCAAGGTTCCCGCAAATACCACTGTTATCTTTAGGTAAAGCTTCATTATCCAGCTACTTTTTTAATGATGTTCAGTTCAACTGCGCCCGTATCCAACAAGAGATCTTTTAGCTCAGTTTCATCCCCATGCACCTCTATTTCCATAATAAAATGGTCGTCCGTGGTCCTAACATCCGGGTTTTCCGCTTTCTTAAAAGGCCAGAGCTTGCTTCTTAGGTAAAAGGTGATGACCATTAAATGCGCGGCAAAGAATACGGTAAGTTCAAACATGATGGGCACAAAGGCCGGCATATTTTGAATATAACTAAAACTGGGTTTCCCACCGATATCCTGTGGCCAGTCCTCGATCATAATGTAGTTCATCATTAACACGGCCACGGCGAGTCCCAGACATCCGTACATAAAGGAAGTAATGGCAATACGCGTTGGTGCCAATCCCATGGCCTTGTCCAGACCGTGTACAGGGAACGGGCAATACACCTCCTCAATATGATGTTTTGCCTGCTTTACCTTTTTCACTGCATGCATCAGCACATCATCATCATTGTAATAGGCATGAATTTTGCTTGCTGCTGCCATAATTATTTGTCTAAATTTAACAACCTTTTTGCCTGTCCGGCCCAATCATCACGTTGCGCACGGCCCGGAAAACTATTGGTAAGGGCATCCAACATATCGTATTCCCTTTGACCTATTTTGCTGAGTTGAAGGAAACTGAACACCCCTAATGTATTAAGTGTCTTTTCCATAAGGGGGCCAATGCCCTTCACCTTTTTTAAATCGTCCGGTCTTTCTGTTTCCACATTAAACCTTCCCATGGCGTCCAACAGGCCGGTCAAGGTCTGTCCTTCGGTCAAAGTCGCTTCCTGTTCCTCTTCCTCCCGAATGATGGTTTCCCTAACTATTCCATTCTTTTCTATGCTGTATAGGGGTTTTCCAGCATCGCGTAATTTTTTGTACCGCTCCCCGGAAGACTTTAGGATACTTTTTACCTCCGCCTGGGCAATTACGGGAAAGGTCCGGGCATACAGTAGGAATAGTACAAAAAAGAAACCTATGGTTCCAATGAATATCCCAATGTCCACATAGGTGGGGGAAAACATGGTCCATGACGAGGGCAAATAGTCCCTATGCAAGGAAGTAACGATAATCACAAAACGCTCGAACCACATCCCAATGTTCACCAC
>JBCCZF010000094.1:0-8157 GCA_039188035.1 Bacteroidota bacterium
CCCCTGGTAAGGGAAAGATAAGCTGTTCTCGCCTTGACCTCGTTGGCCAGATAGGCAATAAGCCTTGTGTTTTCATCGTCCGGGTGGGCCGCCAAATAGAGCGCGGAACCCAAAAAGTTCAGCTTTTGCAGTGATTGGAAGATTTCCGACGAGGACTGACGGTTTGGGGCCTGGGAATGGCCTTTTGGAAATACACAAAAAAAAGCGATGCAAAAGACCAGGAAATAGTGCATGTTGTCAGGTTTTGTCGGCACTCAAATATAGAAAGATTGGGAGGTCAAGGGATTACATTTACCACTTCTTTAACAATCAATCGGTTCCCTTTTTTGAATCTACAACCTCACTTCGGTCCATAAGGGAAACCGCCTTTTGCAGCATAAGGTTGTTGGGATAGGTCAATAGCTCCCCATTGGTCTTTCTCAGGTAAATGTGGTACGCCTTGATATCCTCGATCAAAAAAATACCGTATTCGTTTTCCCCATCCCCAATGTCCTTGTCCATAATTTTGATACGATCCCCTATTTTGTACGGAAAGGAGAAAAAAAGAATTATTCCCGCGGTTACGTTGCTAATGATGGACCATTGGGCAAATAAGGTAACGCCTATTACGGCAAAAATGGAAGAAAATATAAGCCCCAGGTCCTTGATGTTCACTCCCCAGATCAAGGTTACGGCCACAATGCCGATTACCAGGAGACCTATGGATATGTATTTAACAATCAATGCGGTGCGGGCCCGTTTGAAATTCCCAATTCGCGCTACCCTGCGAATTGTTTTTTCCAGGAGATACCGCAGTCCCAACAAAAATGTTACCGTAACCACCGAGGCTAGGACTTGGGTGGTATAGTTAAAGGTGAGGTTTTCCATAGTTATACAGCAAATAATAGCGACGTAATGAGCCCTTTGCAAAAAGTTGGGCAAAGAAATTCAAAGCCCCGAGGAAATTTAGTCCCGGAACAACCCAATGGTTTTGAGGAAATTAAATTTCCGAGAAGGAACAAGTTCAACGCTAATTCCTTTGGATACGGCATAAACTACCCATTTTGTAAAGGTTTCTCAATACGAGTTTGTTACCTATAATCCCAAACTATCCCGAAGCGATATATATTCGTTGCTGTTTTGCTGCCAATAGGGGGATTTTAACGTAGCTATTTTTGTGGCCGTGGAAGTCATCTCCTGGGCATTTTCCCCATAACCGCTCACAAAAGTTTCCGTCCAGCCCTCAATAGTATGGGGGAAAGTGGTACCAAAGGTTATTTTAAGGGTTCGCTTTAATTTGGGATAGGTTATGGTATAGGTGGACAGGCCGCCATTTTTATCCAAGGAAAAATCGACCGCATAAGCCTTAAACTCCTTATGTGACAAGCGGATATACTCCAAAGCGGGCACGGACATGGATTTCCCAAGGGGGAGGTTCTCTGGATCCACCCGTATCCTGTTCCACAACTCGTTTTCCAAAATGGCGTGATCCATTGCAAAGTCCTGATCTCCTTCGGTCTCAAAATACGAATGGGACATCACCTCCATTTGTTCCCTGTTGTTCACTTGTGCATAGACCTGCCCACACCACTCCTGAGTGGAGAAGGTAACCTTTTGGGCCTTGGTATCGCCATTGAGCGGATAAAAGGCGCTTGTCATTATGGAGTAGGGGTATATGCCTGTAAGATAGTTCTTTGTGGTATTTAATTTTAGCACTGGAATATTGGAAGCATCATGATTATCGGCCTTAACCTGGGTTTTAGCGGCAAAAGGTTCGGTAACAAAGATTGTTACGGCCTTGCCCTCCCTCAGTTGGCCATAACGGGGTTGGCTTAGGTTATAGGAGGTAATCTCGGCCTCTCCGGCATACCAGTAGTCCTTGAACTCCGGGGAAAGTTTTTTTGTCGGGGCCTTTACCGGGGCATCCCCCATTTCCGAATTTAGGGCCATTTCCTTACCCTTGTTTGGATTGTTGTCCTTGCAGGAAAGCGTAACTATGATTGCAAAAGCGGTTAACACCTGGCCTATCCTAAAATTTATCCGTCTTTTCATATTTCCGTTTTTTCAAAATTACCGAAAATTGTAGTATCAATTGGCTCGTAAGACCCAAATTTCAAGATCCACCAAAGACTGGACATTCACATGCGATGGCCCCACCAGCCTTGCGCTGCCTCTACGGTAAGGCGGGTGGCAGGCAGACGAACCCCAACTTTTCGAAGGGATTTTTAGTGAAATACCCTTACCCCTGGGGCGAATCCTTACGAATAGGACTAGGGGTGAAAGACAAATTTTATCTTTTGGGATGAATAGTAGCATTTGAGACGGTTTCTTCGTTCAAAAACCCAATCCATTCCTCCAAAAGGAGGGTAGCGAAGAAGATCAAGATAGGGCGTAGTGGGATTTGTCGTGTCCCCGGCCCTTTTTACGATTGGGGAGGGCGAATTTCCCTTGGATAACGTTCAAACGCCATCACCCGCAACTTGCATAAGCGTTTTGTAAAGCAAATGTGTGGGTAGCCCCACCACGTTAGCGTAGGATCCTCGGATTTGGGTAATGCCGATCAATCCGATCCATTCCTGGATGCCATATCCCCCGGCCTTGTCATAGGGTTTGTACCGATCTACGTAATACTCAATTTCTGCAATATCCAATGCTTTAAATCGAACTTGTGTGGTTTCTGTAACCGTGCGCTGTACCTTTTTTTGCGTGATACATATGGAGGTAATTACGTCGTGGCTATCCCCCGAAAGGGTACAAAGCATGGCAATGGCCTCTTCCCGGTTTTCGGGTTTGGCCAAGGAGGTTTCCCTATGCCATACCACGGTATCCGAGGTAATAAGGATGTCTTTTTCTCTTAGCCCATCCATAAAGGCACGGGCTTTTAGTTGGGCCAGAAACTCGGAAATTTCCGCACCCTTTAAATGGTGGGGGTAGTTTTCAGGAATGGATTTGGTACGTACTTCAAAGTCGATTCCCATTTCCCGCAGATAGGCTTGCCTACGGGGCGACCCCGACCCCAAGATTATTTGATATTCCCGTAGAGCATTGTTGAGCATCATGAGTGATTAGGCACTGGGAACCCCAGATTCGGTATACCATTCCCCCTTGACCTTGAGTACCTGTTCAATAACATCCCTAACACAGCCTTCCCCGCCATTTTTATGGGAGATGTATTTGGAGACCGCCTTTACTTCGGGGGCGGCGTTTTGCGGGCAACAGGGTAGGGCCACCTGTTGCATAGGGGGCACATCCGGAAGGTCGTCCCCCATGTAAAGCACATGGTCCAAGGAGATATCGTGGATATCCAAGTATTCCTCTAGGGGATCGTTCTTGTAATGGGCACCCATATAAATATCCGTTACCCCAAGCCCTTTTAGCCGTTCCTTTACCCCAGGATTGGATCCCCCGGTAATGATGCATACATGGTATCCCATATGAATGGCATGTTTAAGGGCATAACCATCCCGAACGCTCATCTTCCGTAACATTTCGCCTTGGGTGGTCACCAAAAGCGAACCATCGGTAAATACTCCGTCCACATCAAAAACAAAAGTGGTAATATTCCCGAGGATTTCCTTATAATTTTTTTCCATAAGTCGTTGCTATCGCTTGGCTTATCCGTTTGTAAATGGCCTTGTCCCCGGGATCACCAAGCAGTTCCAGATGGGCCTTTAAAGTTGATGTATCCTGTCTCCTTGCAGGGCCTGTCTGCGCTTCTTTTGGGGACAAAAATCGAATTTTGTTCGCAGTTTCGGCAATTAAGGGTACCAATAGTTCAAAATCCAGTTGGTGTTCCCAACATATTTTTTCCGCGATACTGTAAAGGTAGTTGCTAAAGTTGTTGGCAAAGACCGCGGCCAAGTGAAGACTTTTTCTTTGCTCCGAAGAAATAGGATAAACCAATTTGGAAATGGCTTGTCCTACCTTCTCCAAAAGGGCCAGATCCGCCTTTCGTTCACTTTCCAGACAGATGGGAACGCCTGAAAAATCCAGGGGTCTTCCAGCGGTAAAGCTTTGCAAGGGGTAAAAAACCCCCTTTCGGTGGGTCTTCAATGCAGACATGGGAACACCTCCGGAAGTATGGGCTACCAAGCCCCTTTTTCCGGTGAAATGTTGTGATACGGATTGGATGGCATCATCGGAAACGGCAATAAGATATAGGTCGGCATCCAAAAGCTCCTTATAATCCGTGGTCGTGGCCACTTGGTTCCCGAAGACGGCAAAACCTTTCCTATGTCGGCCATAGACTTGGACAACCCGGACCCCCAGGGCTTTTTGAAGGGCTTGGAACAAATGGGAGGCAAGATTTCCCGTACCCAAAAGCACAATGGATATGCTATCCGCCATAGCTCATACGACTGTTTTGCGATTCACCAGGCGCAACTCCTTGTCGCCTTCCGGTTGTTTCAAGGTTCGGATTACCGTCTCTGCCCGGGGCCTGGTGGGTTTGGCCACCTCCTTTGCACCGTAGTCCTTTAAAAGCGATGTGGATATCATATTGAACTCATTTGAACTTTTTGGATTTAAGCGTCCCGGTAGCCATCGGGATAGAAATTTTTAGCCGTGTTGACGACTTTTTCGAGTTGCACCCGCCTTGCCAGTCGGGCAGGTAGCGGCCCGCGTGTCGCTGAAGCTTTTGGGCCTTCGTAGCTTTGCCTACTGTGGCGAAGGAGGCTAGCGGAGGCGCAGCTACGGAAGGAGAAAAAAGCAGGGCCGAACAAAAGGAAAGCCCCGTGGGCTTTCTATGGGCGGGAACCAGATGGCGCGGAAGCATTGAAAACAATGATTTTTTTGCAAATTGAAAAAGTTTAAATGAGTTCATTGATTTAGATCATAAAAAAGTACGTCGGTGCCCGAGAAATTTATACAACGCAAAAGCACTATGCTAAAACTACACAAAAGATTGTTTGCCCAATTTAAATTGACCTATTTTCTAATGATACCATTACGCATTGTTTTCCAAAGCTGCTTTCGCTCTGTGGTGGCATATGTGATACACCAGAGGGCTTTCGTGGTAAAATGGGCGCTTTTTTTGACGTAGGCATGTTTAAGGCTCGCCCAAAGCGAAACAAGTAAACCGGGATTTACAAGAGTCTGGTTAAGAATTTATAATTGAAATCAATATAAGCCATTTTTTTGCCTCCCTGTAGCTATCGAGAGGCAAAAAAAGAGCCATCACAAAACCGAAGGATAAAACGTAAACAGGCTCTAAATTTTTGCATAAAATTCTTTATAGTCCAAGTAAATCCCATTAAAACCCTTATTTTTGCAGCGTTATATAGGAAGTGGTCCCTGGTTTGGGAATTGTTTCAAAAACCCCACTTTCTGTAACATATCTTCAATGATCGATTTGCTAAAAAAGTTCTTTTTTTCCACGCGATTAATGGCTGTTCTGTTTTTGGCCTTTGCCACAGCTATGGCCTTTGGCACCTTTATCGAAAGTAAGTACAGTACGGAGACGGCGCGAATCTGGATATACAATACTTGGTGGTTTGAGGCCATTATGGTCTTTTTCGTTATTAATTTTATCGGCAATATGTTCCGATATCGGTTGTTGCGATGGGAAAAATGGCCTTTGCTTGTGCTGCACCTATCCTGGATTTTGATTATTGTGGGCGCCTTTGTTACGCGCTATATCAGTTATGAGGGCATGATGCCCATTCGCGAGGGTAGCACAGAGAATGTGTTCTATTCGGATAAGACCTATCTCACCGTCTATACGGATGGGGAAATCGATGGGCAGCCCCGTAGAAAGACCTTGGAGGACGATTTGATCGTTACCGCGGAGGACATAAAATCCAACCTGCCCTGGACAGAGGACTTTAACGGACAACCTTTTACAATATCCTATGTGGATTTTATCGATGGGGCCAAAGAAGGACTGATTCCGGATGAAAATGGTAAACGCTACCTAAAACTTGTTGAGGCCGGGGACGGGCAACGCCATGAACACTATTTGGAAGATGGACAGATATCCAACATTCATAATATGTTGTTCTCCCTGAACCGGGAAACGCAGGGTGCCATTAACATCTTTACAACAGATAGCACCTATATGGTTAAATCCGCCTTTGCCGGGAATTTCATGCGTATGGCGGATCAGTTCCAAGGGACAGTAGTACCGGATAGCCTGCAGCCGTTGCAGTTACGCTCCCTGTATACTATGGGCGGGATGCAGTTCGTAATTCCAGAACCCATCCTGCGCGGCAGTTATGGGATTGTTAAGGTACCTAAGGAAGAAATAACGGAGGCCACCTTGGATGGGCTGGTCTTGGAAATTGCTTCCAATGGGGAGAGCATTCAAAAAACCTTTTTGGGAGCCAAGGGAACCGCCAATTTTTCCGAAAAATTCAATGTGGGCGGGCTGGATTTTACGATTAGCTATGGCTCCAAAGTTCGTGAACTTCCCTTTGCCATTAAACTGAACGACTTTATCGCCGAGAAATATCCCGGAACGGTCAATGTATACAAATCCTTTATGAGCAAGGTGACGGTGGCGGATGAACGACCGTTTGACTATGATATCTATATGAACCATATCCTAGATCATGAAGGATACCGTTTTTTCCAAGCCAGTTTTATGCCGGATGAAAAGGGCACGGTACTTTCCGTAAACCATGATCAATGGGGCAGTGGGATTACGTATGCCGGCTATTTTCTGCTGTATCTGGGATTAATGGGAATCATGTTTTTTGGAAAAACACGTTTTAGGGAGTTGTCCAAGTCCTTAAATAAGGTAAAAAAGCAAAAAACAAAATTATCTTGCGTGGTCCTCTTCCTTACGGCTGTTTTTCAGGGTATTGCCCAACAAACGCCCCAAGAGAACCAAAACAACTTGCCCTCGCAGCACCAAATCGATTCGCTGATAAGAGCCACAACAGTTAGCGAGAAACATGCCGATAAATTTGGGGAACTGGTCATACAGGACGAGGGCGGGCGCATGAAACCCTTGCATACCTTCACTTCGGAATTACTTCGTAGGCTTAGCGGTGACGATACATTCAAGGATATGAATTCCGACCAGGTATTCCTTTCCATGATGATGAACCCGCCTCTTTGGTACAATACGGAATTTATCAAAGTTGGTAAATGGCAAAATGATAGTATTCGACAGATATTGGGTGTGAAAAAAGGCGGGGATTATGTGAAGCCCTTGGATCTGTTCGATGCTACGGGCATGTACAAACTAAAACCCTATTTAACGGAAGCGAGTTCCACGACCAATCCCAACGCCTTCCAAAAGGATTTTATTAAAATCCATGAGCGTTTGGGTTTATTGGATATGGCCTTGAGCGGAAATATATTAAAAATATTCCCCTTGTTGAACGACGAGAATAACAAGTGGATTTCTGCTGTAGAGTACCGCGGCGGACAATATCAGGTGCAGGATTCCCTCTATGCCAATTTTATGACCAATGGGCTGCCCTATTACGTGAATACCTTACGGAATGCCATAGCTTCGGGGGATTATTCGGAATCCGATAAACTTCTGGAAGCCTTTAAACAGAACCAAAGAAATCATGGTTCAGAAGTACTGCTCTCCGAGGAAAAAATAACGGCCGAAATCATATACAATAAACTGGACATTTTCAATCGGTTGTACCAGTATTACGCATTGGTTTCGCTTTTATTGTTTTTCGTAATAATTTTTAGGATTTTCAAGGAAAGGGAAATCTGGAAAGCGGCCACCTACCTTTTTAAGGGCATCATTGTTATTTTCTTTGTCTGGCATACCGCGGGCTTGATACTACGTTGGTACATTTCCGGGCATGCCCCCTGGAGTAATGCCTATGAAAGTATTTTATATGTGTCTTGGGCCGCTCTGGGCATGGGCTTGCTTTTTATCAGAAAAAGTGATCTTACCTTGGCCGCTACCGCCTTTGTGGCATCTATGTATTTGTTTATTGCCCACCAAAGCTGGGTAGATCCCGCCATTGGTAATTTAGTGCCTGTATTGGACAGTTATTGGGTAGTGATCCATGTGCCGATAATTGTAGGCAGTTACGGCCCCTTGACCGTTAGTATGATTTTGGGTGTGGTTTCCTTGATCCTAATGATTCTGACGACCAAGAAGAACAAGAAAAAGATGGAGGTAAACCTTAAAGAGTTGGCCATTATTAATGAACTGTCCATGAATGTGGGATTGGTAATGTTGACCATAGGGAATTTTTTGGGCGG